>NZ_LR134380.1:0-300000 GCF_900637585.1 Legionella pneumophila subsp. pascullei | reverse complement strand
AGAACAGACTTCCCCTTGATTTGCAAAAGCACCAAAAAGGGCACCGTCGATTGCCATTTCAAGATCGCAATCGGCAAAGACAATATTTGGATTTTTTCCGCCAAGCTCTAACGAGATTTTTTTCAAATTGCCAGTAGCTGCCTGCATGATTTTTCTGCCTGTTGCCGATCCTCCGGTGAAAGCAACCTTATCTACCATAGCATTACTTGCCAACTCCTCTCCAACTCCTATACCCGGTCCAGTAACAAGATTAACCACACCCGCTGGAAATCCGCATTGATCAATCAACTTGAATAGCTCAAGTGCCGTTATCGGGGTCAATTCTGATGGTTTTAATACCACGGTATTGCCTGCGGCAAGTGCGGGAGCAAGCTTCCAGGCCACCATAAGCAGTGGAAAATTCCATGGAATGATTTGCCCACACACGCCTATGGGTTCACGTACTACGTAACTAAATGAATTCGCAGGAACAGACATCGTTTCACCATGAATTTTAGTCGCAAGCCCACCGTAAAATTCAAAGCAATTGGCAGCATCAGTGACATCAAACTCCGCTTCGGGTAACGGTTTTCCACAATTTCTAGTTTCCAGCTCTGCCAACATTTTAGCATTGGCACGAATCAAATCAGCAAGCTTGAATAACAATTTGCCTCGATCAAGCGCCAGTGATTTTCTCCACTCTCCTTCATCGAAGGCTTTTCTCGCTGCTTTGATAGCACGTATGGCATCTTCTTTGGTACTTTCCGGCACTTTTGCAATCAATTCGCCATTAGCCGGATCAAAAATGTCCCGAGTAGCCCCGCTTTTGGCTAAAGTAAATTTTCCATCAATGTACATTTCGTAAATTTCCATTTATTCAGCACCTTTTTTAGGAAGAGGTTAAAAATTTTAGTATGACTTCATTGACTATCGTGGGTTGTTCTATGGGACTAGAATGCCCTCCTGGAATGGTAATGAATTGAGCATTAGGGATCCCTTGTGCCAGTTGTTGACTTTCTGCAGGCAAGGTCAGTATATCGTCCTCTGCTGCTATAACTAGTGTCGGCACTTTAATTTCATGTAGCCACCCGCGTGAATCAAATGGTGGTATGCTTCTAAACTGTCGCGCTTGATCTTGTAAGGATTGCGGATAAGGATTATTTTTCAAATTCTCTTTAAAAGCAGCGATATTTTTAGGCTCAGCCAAATATTCGCTTGAAAAAAACCATGGTATTCCAGCCTCTATTAATAAATCGAATGAAATATTCTCCTTTCGCAAATTCAAAAGGCTTTCCATAGCCTGGTTTGCTCTCGTATTGAATTTTGCAACCGAATTTAAAATAACTAATTTACTGATTTTTTTACCATGCTTTCTTGCAAGCAGTTGAGCAATAGCACCACCCATTGATTGCCCCAGAATAGAGGGGTTTCTAAAACCTAATTGCTCCAAGAAAGCCATGATGTCATCCGCCTGAGCTTCTAATGTAAAAGAACCTCCATCGTCTCTCGTTTGCCCTATCCCGCGATTGTCAAATATCAATATCTGGAATTCTTCAGCCAACTCATGGAGCATGGCGTTCCAAAAGGTGTGATCACAGCAATAGCCTGCAATTAAAACCAGTGGTTTACCTTGCCCATAGAGCTCATAATAAATATCAACACCATGAATCTTGAGTGTGGCCATGTCGCAAAAACTCCTTAATTGATTTTTTTGACGAACAAACGCAACGCTTCATTCAATGACTTTTCGCCTCAATTATCTATTGTTTCGATGAATTAAGTCATTTGTCAACAAACGTGTTTGATAAGCTCCTGGCGCCATAATTGTTAGTTTTTATAAAATATGACTGCTCAATTACCATCAAGATAATTGATGCAGAAATCAATTCCTCTTAATAATTTCTTGATTAAGGTTTAATATACTCATCGCTTCATCGCCTTCCTATCTATTTTAGATGAAAATAAATGCGTTATGTTAATTTTGAATTATTAAAGAGAATCCCTCAGCATCTTAAAGGGGTTATGGAATACTACCCGGATGTGCTTCTGTTTCAATTGAATCAAATACAGTATACCCATTTATGGCATGAGTTATCTTCCGCAAAATACCTGTATACTAACGGATTTGTGATAAGACCTACCCATTGGTTAATGTATGCCTTTCAAACGGTTAAAGGCTGGCTTGGCTTTGATAATCATTGTCAGCCGGAGAAAATTTCATACGTTTTAGACAAACTCTCGTATTATGGATACACAAAACAATTTCTTCAGCCTGATTTTTCATCAATAACAAATTTCTCAATCTCTCCTGAAATTTCTGCCCTGGTTGTCAAAAGCAGAGATGATTTAACGACAGCCCAACTACAAAATAAATTTGTGAATAATTATTTTAAAGTGGAGCCCCATCTTGGAATTGATTATTCCTACCAGAAACTAAACCCCAATCATCGCTTTGGTGAAAGCTGGATGCACGCACACGAGTGGGGACTGATTCCGCAATTAGACCCTCAAGATGACAGCTTGATCGCGGAGGTAATCCGCACCCTGGATAAGAATCAGATTTCAGCAAAAGACGTGTTCTTTTTGCAACATAGCAAATACGCCAAAGCTGCTGCTCAGTACTATTGTGATAAGGCTAAAAATACCATTGTCCCTTCATTTTTTTTCCGCTTGCTTTGGACCGACCCGCGCCCTCGCTATCTCGCTTTGGCCCTTGCTTACGATCCTGAAATAGCCAAGCGGGATGCCCAGAAATTCATTGAATATCATCTTGCGCAAAAAGAATATGACAATGCGTTTAATCTATTGGGCATATTGAACGACTCCAATCTGGTTTTAAAATTTTTGTTAGCGATTCCAGAAACAGAACGTCATACTTTAATTCAAAAAGACACCGCAATCGCCGCCATCATGGCGAAATATTATATTGAAAAAAAACAATATCTCCTGGCAACACAATTTTACACCAATATTGAAGAAATTAGCCCTAATGCAGCATTTGCAATTGAAATTCAAGAGCAAAATTATGAAAAGGCTTATGATATTTTTACGAAATACAATTCCCCTGACCTATTTTCAATGCCTGAGCGTAAATCGCTTGCCAAAATATTTTTTAGTGAAGCAGAATCAGCCTATGTAGCCGGGAAAACTTACCGAGGAAATAAAAATTGGGAAAAAGCAAAACAATATTATCTGCAAAGCCTGGAGCAAAAAAAGGCAGCCTATCATTTGGATCCATCTGACGAATACCTCGAAGATTTATATGCTCACAAACGCTTATATGCCTTGCTATTAATCGACGCAGACATAGACCTGAACAAAGCAGAGGAAAGTGATATCGCCAGTATCCAAAAAGCAATAACACTCCTCAGGGAATGTCACTCGAGCAATAAGGAAGAGCAAGAACATCACAAGCGTGCCCTTGCAACTGGGCTTATGCGTCGCGTGGATACCTTGCGTGAAAAAATTGCTTTTAATTATTACTCTTCTGATTTTGACTCCATCAGAAAACATAAAATACAGCATCAGCAAGACATCGCAATTTTAATTAAAACATTGAGAGAGTTAATCTCCCTATTGGAAGGAACTCAAGATAAAACCTTGCGCTTGCAACTCGGTAAAGCACATTATCTCCTTGCTGATGTTCAATGCTTCTTTGATATCAATGCCCCAGACATTAATCAGCATTATAAAATGGCTATGGAAGCTGTTCCGGGAAACCCTTTTTATGTGCTACGCGTAGCAGAGCTATTTGAAGAGGAAAAAAGCAAACTGCAAAAAATCGGCATAACTCAGCTGAAAAATATGGGGTACCAGGTCTTCGATTTTCTTCATTGGTCTGAAGAGCGCTGGTGTAAACGAGACGATATTATTCATAATATCAAAGATATCCACATGCCGCCCTCAGAACCAATTAATAACTCATCATGGAATTTTACGTTTTAATTAATAGCTACAAAGGATAAAATAACCACAGTTTGTGGACTTTCTTTAAAACATACTTTTCTATTACTGCCAATTGAAGGGGACATTTAGAATAATGGCAACTTATTATGGGCAATGCGCTTGTGGAAAAATTCAATTTATGTGTACAGGTGAGCCTGTCTTTACTCAATACTGTCATTGCAATAAATGTCGGGAAATTGCTTCTTTATCTCAAAAGAAACAGGATAAATCAGGTTACTCGCTCACTGCAGCTTATTTGACCAGAGACTTCAGGATCGTGTCTGAGGAGAATGATTTTGAAGAAATCATTAAAGAAAAGGCAAAATTATTTCTTTGTTCAAATTGTAACAGCCTTGTTTATGGTATTTCAGTTGATCCTGCGCAACAGGGTAGTATTGGGATCAATGCAAATAATTTTCACTTTGATACGAACATCCCAGATTCATTTAAACCGATAAGGCACATATGGTATGCCTGTCGTATTGTTGATTTCGATGATCACCTGCCAAAATTTAAGGATGCTCCTAAAGAACAGTTTGGTTCAGGAGAATTATTTGAGTTGCCTAATGCCAACTGATAAATCGTATCCTATGCCTTTATCTTTCCAAAATATTCTGCACACTTCATTGATCTGGCTCTCATATTTTTTCAATCCGACAAAACACCGTTTTGCCAAAACTAATTCAAACAGGACTTACGAAAAACCCCAATCTCTATGTTAAAAAATGTTTTTAATTCGGTCATTTAGTTTATCTAAACTCCCTCACTAAAAACATTTTTTGCCTTAACCTTGGGGTTTTTCGTAAGTCCTGTCAAATAATTTTTGTCTTTTATATCCACGATAAAAACCAAAGGACATTGGGATCAGATCTTAAGCAGGATGTTTTTTTATCTCTTAATATTCTCTTAAAGTTTGACGGCTATAATATTTAGACACTGTGCTAATTTTTAAGTCACGAATATTAATTTTAAAGTATTTATCCAGGAGTTGTGTAATGCCTAAGTACGTTGAAGGGATAGAATTAACCCAAGAAGGAATGCATGCTATTTTTGAGCGAATGGGACATCCAAATATTACCAGCGGTACTATCTACAACGGAGAGCCTACAATTGATAAAGGTGCTCTTGACAGGCAAGGCTTTATGCCAGTATTGACCGGGGTCAGCCCAAGGCAAGACTCGGGACATTGGATTATGTTAATTAAAGGTCAAGGCAATCAATATTTCCTCTTTGACCCGCTGGGAGAAAGCTCGGGAAAATATTACCAAAATATTTTAGCTAAAAAACTACCTGGCGCCACACTTTCAGTTATTCCTAATAATGCTGGATTAAATATGGGATTATGCGGGTATTGGGTTGCCTCTATTGGTTTAAGAGCTCATGCGGCATTAACACAACCTATTCCCCCCTCTTTAATAAATCTGGGTCAAACCATTACCCAGGAAATGCGAGATGAACTGACACAAGATGGAAGCACAAAAATTACACAATGGTTACGTGCCGTTGGTAACGAGTTTCCCGAGGGAGACGTACAACCTGATGCCACAGCCTTAAGACGTGCTACAGAAAAGAATTTACCTATTGATGAATTTCAGCCTGTTTTAACTGGAACATCACCTAAAGAAATTTCGATAAATCCTACTGCTCTTCAAGAAGCATCCGTTCCCACCTGGAATGGTTTTTCCTTATATACTGATGAAATCGTGAGAAATGCAGCCAGATACGCGTATGATAATTACTTGGGAAAACCTTATACCGGTACAGTAGAAGCTACACCTGTCAATTTTGGTGGGCAAATGGTATACAGGCAACACCATGGTCTTGCCCATACTTTACGTACCATGGCCTATGCGGAAGTGATTGTTGAAGAAGCGCGCAAGGCAAAATTAAGGGGTGAATCATTAAAAAAATTTGATGATGGACGTACTCTGGCTGATGTCACGCCGGAAGAATTGAGAAAAATCATGATCGCCCAGGCCTTCTTTGTCACCGGAAGAGATGATGAAGAATCCTCCAAGAATTATGAAAAATATCACGAACAAAGCCGAGATGCTTTTTTGAAGTATGTCGAAGAGAATAAATCCACTTTAATTCCCGATGTCTTCAAAGATGAAAAAGATGTCAAATTTTATGCTGATGTGATTGAAGATAAAGATCATAAATGGGCAGATTCACCGGCGCATGTTCTGGTCAATCAGGGCCATATGGTTGATTTGGTCAGAGTCAAGCAACCCCCTGAATCTTACCTGGAGTATTATTTTTCACAACTTCAACCCTGGATAGGTTCAACAGCTGCCGAAGCTGTTTTTGCGACACAGAGACAATTTTTCCATGCCACCTATGAAGCAGTTGCCGGCTTTGATAGCGAAAACAAAGAACCTCATCTGGTGGTTGATGGTTTAGGACGCTATGTGATTGGACAAGATGGCAATCCAATACGAGAAGAATCTGATGACGAAGACGAGGAAGAATCAGGTGAATTAAAATTTTTCTCACAAAAAAAGAAACTTGAGGAAAACCAACGTTACATGCGCGTTGATGAATATTTAAAACTTGATGAGGTCCAAAAGCGATTCCCTGGCGCTGGTAAAAAACTCGATGGGGGACTGCCTGGACTGAAAGAATATCAATATTTACAGCGCTTGAACTCAATAAACAGAGCACGGTGTGAAAACGACGTCGACTTTTGTTTGGGACAACTACAAACAGCTCATCATCAAACCAAAATTACTCCAATAAAAAGAGCAGTTCAATCGAGTTCCGAGAAAGCACGAAGACAACCCAATATGGATGAAATTGCTGCTGCCCGTATTATTCAGCAAATCATGGCCAATCCTGATTGCATCCATGACGATCATGTGCTGCTCAATGGTCAAAAACTGGAAGAAGAATTTTTCCGTAATTTGTTGGCGAAATGTGACATGGCTATTGTAGGGTCGCTATTAAACGACACAGACATTAGAAATATCGATACGTTAATGCAACATGAGAGAAACACAGAATTTCACTCAACAGATGCCAAAGCAAAACCAGTGAAACTGGGAGAAACATGGGAAAAAACCATCAGATCAGGTGGCGGTGTTACCCAGATAAAACATGATTTAATTTTCCTCATGCAAAATGATGCCTGGTACCATACTCGAGTCAATGCGATTGCACAAAACCGGGATAAAGATTCAACATTCAAAGAAGTGTTGATTACCGCTTTAATGACACCATTGACTAACAGATCATTGATAGATACATCACGTTCCCCAGCCCCAAAAACGCTATTCCGTGGCTTAGATCTGTCAGAAGAGTTTAAAAATAAATTAATTAACCAGGCTGAAACCATAATTGCCAATACGACAGAACATCTCTTTACTGATCTGTCGACAGAAGCCTTTAAACAAATCAAATTAAATGACTTTAGCCAGGTTTCTGCTAGAACTTGTGCCAGTACTTCCACTAACATTGAAGTTCCCAGGACAATCTTTGGCTCCAATACCATCTTTGAAATACTTGATCCTGATGGTTTATTACACCCCAAACAAGTTGGCACCCATGTATCAGGGTCAGAAAGTGAATATTCCATTTATTTGCCAGAAGATGTTGCCTTGGTTCCAATCAAAGTAAGCTTTGATGGAAAAACAGGTAAAGGCAAAGACCGACATATTTTTACTTTAGTTGCGGTAAAAAGCCCCGATTTCACGCCAAAACATGAAAGTGGTTATGCTGTTGAACCTCTTTTGAAAATGCAAACACCAAAATTAGCAGAAATTCAAAAGACAGTTGAGCAAGCAAGAGAAGAACCTGATTTGGAGAGGGTATTCAATTTACAATCGAGAGTGGCGAGACAAGCCAGATTATTCTCCACTGAATCAGGATATAAAACCTTTCTGAATGAAAAGGTGGCGCCGGTGTTGGAACAAAGCCTCAATGGCCTCTTGGACAATAATGTAATCATTCTAGGCAAAGTATTATCAGCATTCCCTTCAGACGGGCAATGGTCTGCCTTTAATTCAGTTGAAGCAAGGCAAATGAAAATACAGATGGATGCCATTAAGCAAATGGTTGAAAAGAAAGCAGTTCTCGAAGGTAAAATTCTCCCTGCCTTGGCTCAATGCCAAAATGCTTTGGAGAAACAAAATATCGCAGGTGCATTACAAGCACTTAGAAACATCCCTTCTGAAAAAGAAATGCAAACCATGCTGTCAATTAGTGGTGGTTTGAGAGGACAAATCCAGCGTACCAAGCAAGATTTGACTGAAACTCTGGAACCACTTCAACGCGCCATGACTGCTAAATTGGTAAGCGATCAAGAAAAAGTGAAAGTGCGTTATGAAAAGCTGATAGCAAGCATACCTCAACAGATCGCCGATCTTGAAAAAGCAGAACTCGCTGATCTTGCCAAGGTTAAAAAAGTGGTCTCTCGTTTTAATCACCTGCAAGAAGAATTAAAGTTGCTGCGTAATGAAAAAATTCGCATGCACACTGGCTCTGAAAAAATCGATTTTTCAGATATCGCACAATTAGAGGCGCAACTACAAAAAATCCATACTAAATTATATGACGCCTATTTGGTTGAATTAACCAAAGAAATTTCAGCACTGGTTAAAGAAAAACCGAAAAACCTGGCCGACGTGAAAAGGATGGTTTCCAATTTCTATGCTATGTCAGCTGATATAGAACAATTGCGCCAGGAAAAGATAAAAGAACACGGTGAATCAAAAGATCCGATTGATATGTCTGATATTGATAAATTAAAGGAAGAACTACAAAAAATTAATCAATTTTTAGTGAAGGCGATGGGAACTAATATCAGGGTTTCACTGAATCAAATGGAAGTAAAAACTTTTGATGCCCAGGAAAAAGAAGCACAACAAAATTTGAAGCAATTAGACGAACTGATCAATAAATTGGAAAGTTCTAATGCTGTACAGAAACAAAAAGAAGAACTCGAAAAATTAAACCAATTGCTTATCGAGAAGCGAAAAGCCTATCCAGCAATGGTACAGCTGCAATTCAGGAGTGAAGCATTAATTATCCATTTACGTGAATTATGTGAAGCTCATCAAGCTCAAATGGCTAAAACAAGAAAAACAAGGGCGCAAGAAATTACCAATGGGCGATGGAAAGTACAATGGTTGACTGATTGGGTTGGTTTAACTACAGATGAGCGGGTAACTCTTGCCAATAAAGAGAAAGAATTGGCTAAATTCAAGGAAGATTTAAATAATGACGAGTATGATTTGCAGGAACTGATCAGTAACCTGGCTGAGAAAAACCCGTCAGAATTGGAAGAAGCCATAGGGATATCTAAAGAGAGCGCTCAGAAATTGCATAAACTGTTAACTCATCTAAACCACAGTACAACATTTATGAGTAAAATCGAGCAACGATTACAGTCTATTGATGAGCTATTAAACGAGTTTGGCAAGCAATCGCCCCAAACTGAAATAATAAAAACTGTTGAGGAAAAACAAGGAACTCTCTTAAGATTGTAATTCTTTATCTCCCACGGGGTAGCCCATAATGGGCTACCCCGTGGGAGATTTTAGATGATTACGGAAAATAAGATTATAATTATCACCTCTTGCCAGATTTAAAATGCAAGGATATATCTAATCGCTGCCATCTAATTTATTTTTGCTCGCAATGCCCCATCACAACATTTACCACAGCATTAGCTCCTAAAAACCGTATTTTTGCCCTATTTTTTATGAGTGAGAGAAATTGAACAAATAACTCTCTTGTGCTAGGAATATAAATATGGAAAGCGTTACTATTTCTAAGGATGCTTATCTGTGAAGAAAACAGGAAGTGATGTTCTCAAAGAATTTATAACTACCTTTGAAATTAATTATATTTTTGGCAACCCCGGCACTACAGAATTGAAATTTCTGGAAGCGATTGAGCAGTGTGATAATGCTACCTATTTTCTCACACTACAAGAATCGAGTACCGTAGGTATAGCCGCAGGCTATGCCATGATCACCAGGAAACCAGCTCTTATTAATTTACATAATTATGTTGGATTAGCGAATGCTGTCTGTAATATGTACAATGCATTTACTTCAGGAATCCCCCTGCTAATAATTGCTGGCCAACATTCACGTCCTTATTTAATTCATAGCCCAGTCATGTCCGGAGAATTGACCTCTTTAGCTCAAACTGCAGTAAAATATGCCTATGAGGTGAATTCCGCCAGCGATCTGGCCGTTGCTTTACAGCGTGGTTATGCTCAGGCAATTTTGCCTGGGCCAGGTCCGGTTTTTCTATCAATCCCTATGGACATTTGGCAAGAAGAAACTCAAGAAACCACGATAAAGAAGACAAGATTTTTACATGCTTGCATCAACGCTGAAATAGAGCAAATTTGTGAGGTTTTAACAAATACCCCCAAAGGAAAATTGGCATTTATAGCGGATTATGAGGTAGGTGCATCGAATAGTATTCGCCTTTTACATACCATTGCCGATCGGCTAAATGCCGATATTTATGCTGCCCCCTATCATGTGCGTGAAGTAATTAATCCCTTAAGTGTAAATTACAAAGGTAGATTGTCTGATAAATCTGGAGAAGTGCACAATCTGCTGCTGCAATATGAAACTGTGGTACTTTTAGGCGAAAAAGTGAAAGGGTATTTGTATACTGGTCAATCTTCTATTCCACAGGGTATACGATTCATACAAATCAGTGCCGCATCGGAGCATCTGGCCTTTGACTATCCTTGCGATCTGGCAATTCTTGGCAATCTTGAGGCGACCTTAACTGCTATTAGCAAGCATTTAAAAATTAATGGGCTAAATGTGCCGCTTAAACCAGCCGCCAACATTAAAAATTTGGAAAAAAAATATAAGCAACATCCTCTGCATTCGTTGATTGTTACCCTCCTGAATCAAGTAAATCGCTCTGTTCATTTAATAACAGAAGGATCATCGGAAGATGCTGTTGTGCAGGACATTGCAACAACACTAGGTTTTTTAAATGTGAATTTTTCACCAAGAGGGGGTGGACTTGGCTGGGCTATGCCATTAGCAATAGGTATTTCTCTAGCGACCAGACACCATTCAATTTGTTTTGTAGGAGATGGGGGCAGCATGTATGCGATTCATTCAATATGGTCAGCTGCCAAATATAAGATTCCTGTCATTTTCATTTGTTTTGTTAATCGAGAATACAGAGTATTAAAAACAGATATGTCTCAAAATAGATCTTTCACAGAAGAAGATTTTTTTCGCCTGGATTTGAATCATCCACCAATTGATGTTCAACAAATTGCCTTATCTTTCGGGGCACAGGTGAAGACCATTAAATCAAAAGAAGAAGTAGAGACTGTTCTCAAGAGTAGCTTTGCATTCCAAGGCCCAACATTTATTACCCTATATCATCAATAAAACATTTCGAAAGCCAGACATTGGTTTTTACATTATCTAAAAATGTAAAGCTTAAAATCAGTCTCATTATTTAAAAATTTTTATTTTACAACTCATAGGAAAATTATTGCCGGGAATTAATTTCTCAGGTTATTCAGATTGCAATCAGAGCACAAGCCTTTGATTTCTACAGTACAATTAATAATTGAAAATTGAATGGAATTCGCCGCTTCTGTTACCGAAGTAAAATCAACTACACATTCCAATTCTTTGACAAAATCACACTGGTTGCATATAAGAAATTGCGCCTGTCCCACATGATGCCCATGCAAACAGGCCACATAGGATTTCAGACTGTCAATGCAATGAATAAATCCCTCTTGATGCCAAAACTGAATAGCCCGATAGACTGTGGGCGGTTTAGGATTTTCAACTTCCATTGATAATCTTTGCAGGATATCATAAGCACCTAGAGGCTTTCTCTCATCGACCAGTATTTTGAGGACGCGCTCCCTTGGCTCAGTAAATCGATAGCCATGGTCTATACAATGCTTCAAAGCCTTGTCCAACAAATTATGTTTCATGAATCTTCTTTAAAAAGCCAATAGTTAGAGGACACTATTCTATCACATCCCCATTTTTCAAGGAAAATGATCAAACAACTGGCAATAATTATTCCATAAAAATCATTTACTGTCTAAAAATTATTTAATTGTTCTTGTTATCTGACAATTAAATGTTACAATATAACATTTTTGAGAGAGGCAGTAAGTCATTGTAAAGCCTGGCTTAGGAAGAAAACTTATTAGGGACAAACAGCTGGATCTATTTCGCAGATCCATTTTCAAAATAAGGCATTTGCAGAAAATGAACCTTTCTCTATAGCAACCAGATAACCCTTTTTAATAGAGGAAAGCTATGCTGTATAGTAATTATCGATTCTACCTTGCAAAAGATGCCCAACTTCTCAACCCGGAAGAATCCAGAGAAGCAATTGAGCAGATTTTAGCTAAAACTAAAGAGTTGGAGTTAATAAGAGTAGCTGTCGATTTGACTAGTTCAAATAAAAGCATCAGCTTATTGAGCGCATCCAAAGAGAATCATGTCATAAAAACCAAAGTGACCCAGATTTTAAAGGAGCAGGGTCTTTCTGTAATAGACATGATGGAAGTGGAAGTACTCCAGGATATTGAAAAAATAGAGCATCGCCATCCTACTCATAAGTCTAAGAACACACATCTTCATCCCATTAAAAAGCACCAAAAAAAAGCAAAACATGACCATTCTCATGGGCATGGGCACCACCATGGACATCATCATGAAAATCATTGGATCAAAGCAGTATTAGGTTTGATTTGGGGAATTGGATTACTTGTTCTTTCTATTGGGACTTTTAATATTCCCCTGGTTGCTTACTATGTCATTACAGGACTTACCTCTTTGATGACTTTATATTTGGGTCATACAGTTTATCAATCAGCCTGGCAAGCATTGAAAGAAAAAAAATGGGACACCACTACTTTATACTCAATTAGCACTCTAACTATTCTTGCTGTTTCTATTGCGAGCGTTTTTGTCCCTGGCCTACCCATGATGTTTGAGGCAGCCCCTCTGGTTTTAGGCTTTTGGCATTTAGGTGAAGGAATTGAACATACTCTGGTCGGCAAAATCAATAAAAAATTGGATGTCCGGGATTGTGTACCACCATTAGTCCTGTTAAAAGGTAATCCGGATAAAGAGATTTCAGTCAAGACATTAATTCCTAACGACATGATTATCGTTAAAAAAGGACAGGTCATTCCTGTTGATGGTGTCTTAACGCAAAAAGCGCTCCTTTATACCACAAGAATTGATGGCTCGCCCAAACTCAAAGAATTTCACCCTGGGGATGTTGTAAAAGCCGGCATGCAATTGGCCGATCATATTCCTTCTCTGGAAATGCAGGTTACCAAAACTTATCAAAACTCTTATTTGTCATTGATTGCCGAAAACATTAATAAAGCGAATGATGAGAAAGCGCCCATTGAAATGTTTGCAGACAAGGTATTGAAATATTTCATTCCTGGTTTGATTGCAGTAGCACTCGTATCAGGAATTGTCATAGGCTCCTTGTTTAACCCGGCACTGGCTATTCAATGTGTGGTGTCTGTTCTGGTCAGTGCCTGCCCGTGCGCTTTAAGTTTGATTACTCCCATGGCAGTTAAAATCGGTATGAAAAAAGCCTCTGAAAAAGGCATTCATTTTAACAACGGCAAAGCGTTACAAGCAGCAGCCGACATCGACGCCATTGTTTTTGATTTAAATGGTACTTTAACTCAAGGCAAAATGGTGGTGAAATCGTTGCATATTAGCGATAAAAAGTTTTTGCGCCATATTGCGTTGTTAGAAAGCCAATCGGATCATCCGGTAGCGAAAATTATTAAATCTTACATAGAAGATCAAGACGCCATTCCAACTGAACCATTAGAAATAATCACCATTGACAAGAGTCATCACTCTGGCATAAAAGGGATTATTAATGGCGAGACATTTATGATAGGGAATAAAGACATGCTCTCAGCCAATGGAATTACCTCCTTCGACAAACCCTATGATAACCCTGAAAACGGTTCGGTTTATATTGTACGTGGGACAACGGTGATTGGACAAATTGCCTTAACTGATCCATTGCGTGAAGATGCCATTGCCACAGTGAAACAATTAAAACGTCTTGGTAAAAGCGTACACATTTGTACGGGAGCTGATCAAGCCTCTGCAGAAAAATACGCAGCATTATTAGGGATTCCCAAGGACAATATCTGTGCAAATACTGTGGGAGCCGTCACGAAAACGGGTGAAGTATCCAAAACCAGCTATATTCAACAGCTAAAGCAACGAGGTTTTAAAGTAGCTATGGTTGGTGATGCCGCCAATGACGCTACCGCAATTGCCTATTCCGATATAGGCATTGCTGTTAAATCAAGTATCGGCGACTCCATCACTGAACAGCATGCAGGCATTGTGGTACAACAAGGATTATTATTCCCTATTGCGACCGCATTTGATGTAGCTAAAAAGACCAAACAAAATATTTTCCAAAACCTGTTCGTGAGCCTAACGTATAACTCAATAATTACGCTTGTGGCAGCGGGGTTGTTTGTGGCATTGGGTTTTGCACTAAATCCTGTGCTGGGTGTCGCATTGATGGTGCTTGAATCCACTATTGTTTTGACGAACTTATACCTTTTCAAGCAACAAGAAATTGTGTCCTCAACATCATCCAATGCCAATAATACTGTAGAGGTCGAGCCCACTGCCAATACAACCTCAAAAGTCTTGCATGCTTTAGGGCATCGCTCTCAGCCTCAAGAAAATTTAGCTATTGCAACAGAGCCAAAACAAGTCAATCCCAAAGTAATCAATTTGTTTACGCCTAAAGAATATCCTTCTTCTTGTAGACCTGATGTCACTCAACAAAAATTGGGGTGCGGCATCTGTTGAGCAAGTAGTACTGCAATTGCCTTGATTTTCTAATTCAAGGCAATTGTTACGATGGTTATCCTTTCGTTTATAACTGTTTTTTGGACTATACTCATAACAAGGCAATACAAAGCATCAAGCAATAAAATTAGGATGATTCAATGCCATGAATAACGCTTGGCATCAAGCCGCCACTGGACGCCACTCCATTTTAAGTCATTTGCGATTGAGCAGGACGATACTTAACGTACTATTTATTATTGCCCTTTCTCTGCTTTTAATCATCAACATTATCTCTTATAACCAGGTTAAGAATTTAATCTTAGCCAATAACTGGGTTTCACATACTCATGAAGTCATCCAAACTATAAATGCTTGTCTTTATGACGTAGTAGATATTGAATCTCGTCAAAGGTTTTATCTGATTCGGAGATCAGATCCTCAGCTTCTTGCAGAAGTAGATGATATGAAAGCAACATTGCAACTGAATTTAGATAAACTTGAACAATTAACCAAAGATAATCCTGAACAAAACAAACGAACCCATCGTTTTATTGATTTGGTGGAACAAAGATTAAATTTGTTAAATCAACTCATCCAGTTAAAGACCAGCAGCAAACTCGACACTCAGGAAGGCTACGATTTACTTAATCAAAGTCAAGACATGTCTCATCAGGTTAAAAGTCTCGGACAAGAAATCAAATCCGTTGAATTGGTATTGCTATCAGAAAGAAATACCCGTGCCGTTCGCTGGGCTGATACCAGCAGCTTCATTTTAATATCTGGAGGTATTGCAAGTGTATTATTTTTAACTATAGCTTTTATTATGGCAAATATGGAATTATCGACGCGCAGAAAAACTGAACTGCAGAATCAGAACACGCAAATTCGTTTAAAGAAAATTATAGAAAGTGCCAGTGATATGATAGCCGCTTTTGATAGAGAGCAGCGATTTATCACTTTCAATGAGGCTTATCAGCGTGAGTTTAAACGTCTTTTTGATAAATCCATAAGCATCAACATGTCTCTGGAGGAAGCGTTCGCTGATGTCCCTGAAAGCAAAAAGAAATTGGTGCAATCCTGGAAAGAGTCTCTGCAAAGGGATGAAGAAACTAAAAATATCGAATTGAATACCGAACACGAAAAGACTATTTATGAAATGACCTCCAGACTCATTCAAAATGGTGACAATGAAATTAAAGGAGTGGTGCACAGCGTTCGCAACATTACCAAACGGGTACAAGAACATACCGAACTACAAGAATCGTATGAAAAACTGGCTAATGGAATGAAAGAACTGCAAGAGAAAAATGAACAAATCACCCTGCTGGTTGAAATGAGTGACATTATGCTGGCTTGCAGTTCTCAGGAAGAACTAAGTGAGGTGATGGCTAAATACTCCCAACGACTGCTGCAATTTTCAAGCGGGTATCTGTTTATTATGCATCCTTCCAAAAACTATTTGGAAAAAGCGGCCAGTTGGGGTAATCCTCACCCCCACGATCCCACCTTTACCCCAGAGCAATGTTGGGCTATCCGGCTTGGTCGAATTCATTATGCAGGTTCATCTCGTATCGAGTTGATGTGTAGTCATATAGCGTTTGTCGAGCAACCAGACTTGTCGCTGCTTTGTGTACCTTTAATGGCTCAAAATGACATTTACGGCTTGTTATGCCTTGAAATTAACCTAAAGCTTGATGAGAGCCAACGATTACTAATCACCGCTTTCGCAGAGCTTACCGCCTTGGCTTTGGCAAATGTCCGCCTGAGAGAGAATTTACGATATCAATCTATCCGTGATCCACTCACTGGATTATACAATCGCCGTTATCTGGAAGATTTTCTATTCAAACAATTACATCAGGCTGAACGAACAAAAGCTTCATTTGCCATTTTAATGCTGGATTTGGATCATTTTAAAAAGATCAACGACACTTTTGGTCATGACGCAGGAGATCTTGTATTAAAAGAGATAGGGCAAATTTTAAATAGTGATATTCGCCTGGGTGATATTGCAGCTCGGTATGGGGGAGAAGAATTTGTCCTGCTACTCTATGACATTGATGCTCAAGCCGCTAAAATGAAAGCCGAAAATTTGCGTTCAGCCATTTCCAATTTACAGGTTAAATACGGAGCACAACCTGTTGGCCAGATAACGGCCTCAATCGGAATATCCATCTATCCCGACGATGCCAAATCACCTGCTGAGCTGATTGAAGCGGCTGACAAGGCTTTATACCATGCCAAAAACAAAGGCCGGAATAAGGTGCTCTTATTCTCCGAAGTAATCTATTGATTTAACTTATCAACAGCCCATGGATTTTCTATTTTGCTGATTGCACAAAATGATTGATTTATGTGGATTTTGAGTAAAAATCGCCCGGCATCCAACTTCAGGAATTCCGTGATTTTTAATGGCAAGCCAGTTTGCATTAATGTATACTGTGCCATCATTAGGCATCATGACTTCTCCTCATGCTCTATCAAGGAATTATCTCGAATGTTTAGCAAAGCCCTGATCACTGCAACCTATAAAAATGGAAAACCCGGCCAACTTACAGAAGAACATGAAAAAGCGGAGCATCACCGCTTTAAGACAGAATATCTGTTTAAAAATGCCAAAATCTCTAAAGATTTATATGCCTCACGCTTGATTCAGCATTTTTTGATTATTAAAGCCATAGAAACAAAATTACAAAGTTTGTCCAAAACAGAACAGTCAGAAATCAGCGCATTTTTTGCTTTATCTTATCTTGAGCACTTATGGCGTACTCCTGGTATAGAAAATGATTTACGGCAACTAAACCTTAATCCTGATGAAATTCATAAGGATGAGATAACAAAATCAACCGAACATTACCTTGAAAACATAGGAAAATTTACACCCAAAATTCTCTTGGCCCATTTTTTATTGCATATTGCCGGGTTTATGCATGGCGGGAATATTATTCGCTCGAAATACATTGAACCAAGTAATCGTTTGACCACTTACCAAATAGCAGCAGATCAATATGATTTTTCTTCTGCCATCTCCTTTTTATCCTCAGGAAAGCATTCACCGCTCGCTCTTTATCAGGATATGATGAAACAAGTCGATAACATTGTTCTGACTGGTGATGAGTATCAAGAGATTCTTGAGCAATGCAAAGGCATCTATGAATCCATGACCAATATCTACGATGACTTATGTGATATGCACACTTATCACCCGAAACTACCCACTGGCTCACTTGCGGCTATCAGCGTCAGTCTGCTTGCACTTGGATTAATTCTAAAACTACTGATGGATTTCTTAAATCCGATGACGAATCAGATATCAAATGCTCCTCGTTAAAGCCCATCGTCAGAATATTATTGTGGCCTAACTATTATGATTTACAATGGTTTATTACTTTATATATAATCCTTACCCACTTTTATATAAATTTGAACAACATCCAATAAATAACGTTGTTTTGATATACAAATGGAACGATAACAGATGTTAAAACGGGATATTTCTACCCTGAATATATTAGTTGCATCAGCAGGCGGAATGATTGGTTCAGGTTGGCTATTTAGTCCATTTATTAGTGCCCAAATGGCAGGTAGTAATTCCCTGATAAGCTGGATTATTGCTGCAGTATTTATGCTATTTATTGCCCTGCCGCTTTGTGAACTGGGAACGATGTTCCCAGTTTCCGGAGGCATGTCTAATTATCCTACTTATACCCATGGCCGAGAAGTTGGTTTTTTATTCGCATGGACATCCTGGTTATCTTATGTCGTTATGACGCCTATTGAAATACAGGCCATTCTTCAATATTCGAGTCATTTTTTTCCCATATTAATTGATAATCACACCGAATCACTCACACTTTCCACTTATGGTTACCTTGCTGCCATTGGGATTATGTTTTTCGTGGTTATTTTGAATTCTTATGGAATTAAATTTTTAGCCGAGTGTAACAAATATGCCAGCGTCATTAAATTTGTTTTGCCGAGTATCGCTATTATCTCGCTGTTAAAGCAATCACCATCTCTTGCAAATATTAATATTAATCTGTCAAGCAAGGAACATTGGGTAGAGATATTTACCGCTCTTTCTGCAAGCGGCGTCGCCTTTGCTTTTACAGGGTTTCAAAATGGTTTAATCCTGGCTGGAGAAGTTAAAAACCCACAACGTAATATTCCTATTGCTATACTTGGAGCGGTATTGGTTGGATTTATTCTTTATTTTATGTTGCAGTTTAGTTTTATAGCAGCAGTGCCACAAAAGTATTTGGCTCAAGGTTGGCACGCATTGAGTTATCCAGGGGATGAAGGTCCGTTGGTTGGGTTAACCCTTTTGTTAGGGCTTGGCATTGTTGCGACACTCTTATTGTTTGACGCCGCTTTTTCTCCTTTTGGCACGACTTTAGTCTACACTGCGGCAACATCCCGTATTTTGTATGGCATGGCATTAAACCAACATTTGCCCAAGTTTTTTTTAAAGGTTAACCGCCACAACATACCCTATGTAACGCTCTATGCGAATCTTTTGGTTGGTTCTTTTGCGTTCTTACCCTTTCCAGGATGGCAAAAATTAGTGGCATTCCTTTCATCAGCAAGTATTTTATCATATGGAATAGGACCGATTTGCCTCTTGGCCATGCGTAAGATGCATCCCAATATGGATAGACCTTTTAAACTGGCCAACAGTGTTTTCTTGTCTCATATCGCCTTTTATATATGTAATCTCATGCTGTACTGGTGTGGTTTTTCTATTATTTGGAAACTGGATACCGCATTACTTTTGGGGCTTGGTATTTACTTTTTTTATCATCGCAATATTTCTTTGAGAAATGGCTCACCTCTGGCATGGTTTATAATATACATGGGATCATTTTCTATTATTTCCTATTTAGGATCTTTTGGTGGCATTGGTTTATTGAAATTCCCTTTCGATTTAATTTGCTTCTTGCCTTATAGCATTTTAATGCTTTATATGTCCCAAGCTTTAGTGCTATCCCATCATAAAGACGAAATGATTGGCAATATAACAGAATTGCCAGTTTAGAACTCTGGAGGGCAACAATACTTAGAGAGTCAGTCATAGAGAATTAGTCATTTAAAATTCAAATGACAATATCTCTTATGGATAAAATGAATCAGGCTTAACTTGACTGTTTTATGACAAGTTAGGCTTGATTCATATGGGTGGGTTCAAAATTTATTTACAATAACAACATTGTATCAGAATATGAGCCGTCTCAGTTCTGCTTCCTGTAATTGAGCTGCCAAAGACTCATCAGACTCCAAACCAGTTTGCGCTTTACCATAACCGTGAGTGTTCCTTTTATTCGGAACATGTGCAAATAAACCGTAAGGTGATAAAGTATCAAACAGTGTTTCATAGTGTTGGTGGTAACGTTTTGCTCGATCTGATTGAGTTTGAGTTCTGAAGGTCCTGTCAAGAATTTGTTCTTCTTTGAAAGATATGGCTCTGTCAGATACGGTTTCATAACCAAACGCTCGCTTACGGGGTGCGCTGTATTGCATGGGTCCCTGGAGAGATTCTACTTGCGTTATCCAATGTGTATTACCCAG
Source organism: Legionella pneumophila subsp. pascullei (assembly GCF_900637585.1). Classification (NCBI taxonomy): domain Bacteria; kingdom Pseudomonadati; phylum Pseudomonadota; class Gammaproteobacteria; order Legionellales; family Legionellaceae; genus Legionella; species Legionella pneumophila. Next base: position 279,691 of record NZ_LR134380.1, on the reverse strand, counting down.
ATTCATCAGAGTGACAGTAGGATATTCCCGAATAGGTTTGCCATTCAGTTGGCCAACAACGTTGAGATTTATTTTAAGTAGTTCGGCAATTTCTTTCAAATCATCATGCGTTGCCCATCTACCTTGTTCTTTAATTTTTTCAAGGCTCTTTAAAATAATTGAATTTGAGTTGATTGTATTGCCTGATAGAACATCGTTTAGTAAGACTTCCTTAACAAAAGCATTTTCTATTTTCTGCACCTGATGAAAAGGTTGATTCCTGAGGATAGGCTTCAGTATTCTGGCAATATCCTGAGCTGTTTGAACGATTTCCGGGGAGAGCGCTAGTTCATTGAATTGGCTTATCCTTTCCAGAGAGCCTCTTCGATACAGATAAAGTTGTACCAATTCCATGAATTTGCAATAAGCATTTGATCCTTCAATTTTGGTTTGATCTTTACTTCGCCCTTCTTCCATTATTCTCTTGACCAAATCCTCTTTATTCACAATCACGGCAATATTCCGTAAAGACATCTGCAATAGAAACAATAATTCACTTTTATAGGTGTAGGGTGAATCATGCAGTTTTTTTAAATCGACATTAAGGATATCTTGCAGTCGTATGCCATAAATACCTTCCACTTGTTTCCATCGATCATAAGTTTTACTTTTTCCGTGAAGTTTGAATTCATTTTGTATGATGTTTATTAAACCAATAGCAAGAGCATAAAATCCACAATCCCCACCACCAGGATTATCTATTGAATATGACATCTGTATACTCCCTTTTAGGATTAATGATTTAATGTTTCAGTCAAGCATTATAAAATATGAACATTAAGTAAACATTATGTAACACATACCATGGGGGAGTTCAAGTTGTTACCAATTATCTTTTGCCTCGCCAGTGGGTAAACAAGTTATTTATCACTTACGTCTCAAATTGATATTCGTTATTATTGTGTGGAAGAAAAAAATCTCGCTAAAGCCCTGGCCTCTTGTAGATTGACTTCAGCGTTAATCCAATTTAACTTGACTTGCGCTGTTGTTTGTTCACGTTGATTAACCAGAAAGAGCGTACTATCGCCTTCATAAAACTTCTTCGTTTCACCCCTCTCCACTTGCCTTGCGAGATTTAACTCTTTATTAAGCAACACAACTTGCTGTTGATATATTTTTATTGCAACCAAGAGATTGGCAAGCTGGTTATTTAACTGCTCATAGGTAAACTTCATTTCTGTTTTCACTTGCTGAAGTTCACTAGTTGTACTGATAAGTTTTCCCTTTGCTTCACGTTGAAAAATAGGGAATTTAAAGTTCACACCTATCATCGCTGCCTGAGGGATCAACAAAGGGTAACCTCCTGTTCCATATTGCTTAAAGGTATAGGCTGTCGCATCAAGATTGGGAAGAAGCTCATTTCTTGCTAAATTTTGTTTTAATTTAACAATTTTTGAGTAATTCTCCAGTTTACGCAAAACAGGATGTTGTTGTAACTGGGAAATACTATTGGATGGCCGAATTGATTGCTTGGAGAATGATGCTGGCAATTGACTTTCTTTCGGCTTTTGCGGTTTGCCATTTGCATCACGGTAGTATAGTGAAAGATTGATGCCCGCTTGTGCCAATAACATTTCCCCTTGATTGACTAGTTGCTCACGTTGAACAATAAGTTGTAAATTTTCTGCTATAGCCAGTTTAGGCAAATCACCTTGTTGAGCTTGTTGAATAATCGCGTTTTGCCGCTCTTTCGCTAAATTTAACAGATGCCTGAAAGTTCTTAACTGGAAACCCGCCTCAACCCATTGCCAATAGGCTTTAATGGTTTCCTGATAAATTTTAATTTTTGTGGCGGCAGCATCCTGCTGTTTCATGCGAATTGTTTCTTCTCTTGTAAAAAGCTCGGTACGCTCTTTATCAATTCGCCTATCACGCAATAGAGGTAAAGAGAGTCCTGCTCGATATTCACCACCGGAGTTAGTCAAATAGTTTTGGTAGTAAATGGGCCAATCGCCTCTACCAATACGATAGCCTCCAAACAATTTAAGCCCATTATAGAGAGTTGGCACATTAAAAAGATTATCTGCGTAATTATTAATATATCCTCCCTCAGGCTGGGAGCGGGTATTCACATCTATAGACGGGTCAAATTTTCCCAAAGCATTCACATAATCGCCTTCAGCTTTTCTAATTTCAAGGCACGCTATCAATATCTGTGGGTAACTACGATCAACGCTTTTAAGTACGGCATCAAGTAGCAAAGGTTTACTTGGTTTTGGAAAACAATTGAATGACAATATGAAGAACAAGCATAATACAATCAATCTGTTTTTGCCCGAAGAAAAAAAAATCATGATGCTTTATTCTCACGATCGCTTTCGGGGGGAAACCCATTATACTGACGCCAAAGCTCATACCATAAAGGAACTTGACCCAATTGGACCCACCCATGAACTCGTACTCCTTGCCTTAAAAAACGCGTACTAGGCCAAGGTTCGTTAGGAACAATAACGACCCGAAATAAGCCAAATCCATTATCTGTGGGGTCTATAAAGGAGACTGTTCCCCCAAATGTTCCCACTGCAATTTCTGGCCATCCGCGAAATTGAATAGCAGGCCATCCTTCAAATTGTAACCGTGCTTTTTGATTGAGACGCACGAAAGGAATATCATTCCCATCAATCCATAGCTCAACAGCACGAGATTCCGTTTCCGGGAGAATTTGCGCCAATACGTCGCCAGCATTCACAACGACACTTTCTTGACCAGTCAAACGCCTAAAAATAATCCCGGCAACATGAGCTTTAATAATTTGCGTTTTTTGACGGGAGATACGAACATCAACATTCACTTTATCAATGTTCGCCTGCGCCAGCTCATTTTGGTATTTTGCGTATTCAATTTGGGCCAATTCATATTGTCTTTTCGAATTAATTCCCTGTTCATACAATTTTTTTTGTCTGTCAACATTAGCTTTGCCTGCAACAATCGCTTGTTTGGCTGCCTCTATGCGAAGCAAAATTGCTTTTTTCTCTACTTCAAGACGTGACAAAAGTTCCGGGTCATTATCAGTAATATCGACTATTGGATCCCCTGGGTTGATACGCATGCCTTCATCGACATACCACTTCTTTATTCGTCCAGTAATAGGAGAATTAACGGTGTGTTGTCTCTCTGTTGGTGAAAAGGCAATGACTTTGCCATTACCCAATGCAAATTGTTGCCATGGAGTAAAACTCAAAAAAAGAATAATGATAACAAAGACGGTGAAAATTATTTTCCCTATTTTTTGAGGATTAGGCAGTTTACTTATCATTGTATAAGCATGCAGTTTCATGAGGGAATCACCAGACGGTTGTTTAAATGGTTAAAATCAGAATGTTGGCTCACGATTACTATCAGCGTATTTTTTAATGTCAATAACAATCCCACCATATCATTGACTTCCTGGTAGTTAAAAATGTCAAAAGCGCGATCAATAACGATTAATTCAGGTTGCAACAGAATAGCCCTGACAAGCATCAATTTGGTAATTTCAACTGAAGTAAATACATCCTGCCACTCATAAAGAATAGTGTGTATACCTTCCGGCAGTTGTATCACTTTATCAGCGAGTCCAACATTTTTTAATTGCTCAATAATGACTTTGCCAGACATATTGCGATGATTGAGTGCCAAATTGTCATAAATGCTCCCAGTAAACCACTGGGGCTCTGCAATCAATAAACTAAAACGACGCAGAGAAATGAGGTTTCTCTTGGCACAAGGAATCCCATTAATAAGAACCTGAAGGGTAACAGGATCTCGAAATCCTAACAATTGTTCAATAAAAGATCGGCATAAATCCGATTTTTCCGAAAACACCAATAAAGGCTTATCAACAGTTATCAATGCCTTATTCTTGCTGTCCATCTCTAACTGGATACTATTAATTGGAGAAAATAACTCACCGTGCTCATCCTCTTTCACCTGTTCAAGTGACAGGTTAAGCACTGCATCGATTTTATTTTCTGAGGCAACCAAATCATAATAATTTTCTAAAAGGGCACCGAAACGTTTAAACGAGTATATCAGAGCGCCTAAAACAATTTCTGCCGCAACCAACTGCCCCAAACTTAACTGATTATTAATAACAAGATATCCCCCTAGCCCCAATAAAAGACTGCTCGCCAAGGCAGAGAGTGTGTAAAAACCGATTTGATGTTTGATAAGCTGTTTAAAATGGGTATTTCTTGCTTTTAAAAAAGCAACCAGCTTTTTATCCGTTTGTTGGGTCACATAGCGGTGATATAAATTAAAACGGAACAGATACCGGTTAATCAAAATTTCCTCTAGCCAGGCGCCCACGACGTGCTTTTCAGCGCATTCCTTTTTGGCGCTGTCTAATGCTTTTTTGTAGGGGATGAAAATGATAAGTACAATGCCAAAAATGATAAAAATATCAAACAAAAGGAAAAGAGGATGATAAATTAGTATCAGTAATAGTCCAAAAAGAAGTTGTAAGCCCAAATTTATGCCATATAACAATAAACTCGCCAATGATTTTTTGATGGTCACGATTTCAAAAAAGCGATTGACCAATTCTGGTCCATGGTGTGTTGAAAAATTATCTAGTGATAAATGAGTAAAGTGTCGTGTCAAATGTAAGCTGACTTTAACCATCAGTTTTTGCTGGATTACCTCAATAATTACAATTTGCCATATATGGAGGGCTCCTAAAGCCAGCATCAAAATCAATACCATAAAACTTAAAGTAATGACAGGCTGTAATAGCTTGCCAAAAGCGATTAAATTCACAAGTGTTTGAGCAGCAATAGGGATGCTCAATGACAGTAAGCTAATAATAACACTAATCATCGCGATGGATGAGATTGTTTGACGATCTAATACATCAAAAATTGAATTAATTGGTTTTGCACTCATTCCCTAAACATCCCTTTTACCCTAGGTTATTGTTGCATTATTAGTGCTTTAATTTTTGCAATATAAAAAATTCAAGCGATTCAATCACTTTATTGCTTTCACTCTTTTTTAATAAAGAAACATGCACATCATTCAAAACTGGAAGAATATCGTAATCAAGCCGTTCAAGATAGTTAGGGATCATGCTGCGCTGAATAGCAGTGATCCCCAACCCAGCGCGAACAGCGGCCATTTTTCCCGCATAACTTGCGCTACTGTAAACCAGGCGCCAATCAATATGGTTTTTATCCAGAGCATCAATCACATTGCCCCGGTAAACACAAGGTGTTGGTGAAAGCACTAAGGGGATTGGACCTGGTTTGTCTACAAGAGGTAATAATTCTTTTTTTCCTATCCACTCAACGGGTTCCGTACAAACATGGACACACTCAGCACCAACCTGCTGCTGAGTCGTTTTAATGAGAATTAAGTCAAATTTGCCTTCATTAAAACGCTCAATGAGATTCAAAGTTAAATCACATTCCACATTCAACAGTACACGAGGATGTAATCTTGAAAATTCAACAAGGACATCCGATAAAATAATACTGGCAAAGTCTTCAGGTAAACCGAAGCGGATTTCACCTTGTAACTCGGGCGCTTTAAAACGATCGAGAGATTCTCGATGCAGCTCATAAATGCGTTTGGCATAGCCTAAAAAAATTTCACCATCCGTAGTCAGAGATAGTTCACGTCCACGATTAATTAAAGGTTTTTCAATCAGATTTTCCAATTTGGCAATTTGTTGGCTGATGGCCGATTGGGTGCGACCAACCCGCTGTGCTGCCTTGGTAAAGCTTTGAGTTTCAGCTACTGCCAGAAAGCATTGTAAGGTTATAGTATCAATTGACATAAGTTTTTCTAATAATTCAAATCAATATTTTTAATTTTACTTATATTAACATATCTAATATATTTCCACAATAAGAACAGAATTTCTAATGGAGAGTTACTGTGGAACAATTTTTAAATGGGCTATCGATTTCCATCATGCTATCGCCCCTGTTAGCAATATTTCTGTATATCTTGTTAGGAAAGAAAAGGAACATCCTGGCAACATACTACAGCACCGCATTTATAGGTATTGGCTTTGTTTTGAGCCTTTTAGCACTAATTCTTTCTTCACGCGCTGCAAACCAAAACAGCTTTTTTTTATTTAATGTTAACACGCTGAGCTTGTTGTTGACCACATTGATACTGTTTATCAGTTTTATTATTCACCGTTTTTCCATGCGCTACATGCATGGGGACAGGAACTACAGACGATACTTTTTCAATCTATCGTCAATTACGTTAAGCACAGTCGTAATGGCTTTGGCAGACAACATCCTGTTGTTTTGGTTTGCCTGGACAGCAAGTAATCTACTCTTGATTAATCTGATGGTACACAAATCACAGTGGAAGGCAGCCTATAACTCAGGGCTATTGGCTCTGAAAGCATTACTACCAGGAAGTCTTTTTCTTCTCACCGCACTGAGCATACTGTTTTCAACCAATCACACGATGTCCATTGAAATATTAACTAGCAAAGCAAGCAACGAATCGTCTGTCGCTGTTGCGATTGCGCTTGGATTTATTGTCCTGGCAGCGATGGCCCAATCAGCCATCTGGCCCTTTCACCGCTGGTTAATGAGCTCTTTAAATTCGCCAACGCCAGTATCCGCTTTGATGCATGCCGGTTTAGTCAATGGAGGTGGATTTCTGGTCGTGAAATTCGCTCCCCTGTTTGTGACATACGATAATTTATTAGCCATATTATTTATTTTCGGTGCGGTAACCGCATTCTTAGGCAGCGTCTGGAAGTTATTGCAATGGAATATCAAAAGCATGCTTGCTTGTTCCACCATGGCACAAATGGGCTTTATGATGATGCAATGTGGGCTAGGTCTTTTCCCGGCCGCTATCGCCCATCTATGCTGGCACGGCTTGTTTAAATCCTATCTTTTTCTCAACTCAGGTTCTGTTATTCAACAAAACAAATATCAACTCATATCGCGCCCTAAAAAATGGAAAGCCTTAGTGATTGCCATCGTTGGCGGGATTGTTGGAGCCTATGGTTTTGCCCTAATTACTGGGAAGCCTATCCTATCCCTGCAGACTACTAGCTTTCTTTTAGGGTTTGCATTCATCACTGGAACTCAGCTCACCCTAAGCTTGATTGCGCAAGAACAGCAACTTAAAAAAGTAGTTATGACCCTCATGTTGGTTTTTACAATTGGAATTTTTTACGGCGCAAGTATACATCTTGTTGAATCCGTTTTACCTGCTTTCAAGAACCTTCCTGATTACCAATTAAATGCACCACAAGGCTTAACGCTGATCATTTTCTTTATTATCTGGATTGTATTCAACCTAGGAGTATTCAAAAAAATACAAGAAACAAAAATTTGGGATTGGTTTTACGTGCAAATGTTCAATGCAAGTGCTCCCCATTCCAAAACCATTACAACCAATCGCAGCACTTACTACTATTAAGAAAAGGAGTCAACATGAATAACCTTACAGCAATAAACCCGAAGATCAAGAACGATATTAAGACGAAGCATTCCAACTACAAACTAGATAATGATGAAGTGGCCATACGGGCCATGGTGAACAATGTTGCCAAACAAATTACACCGGTATGGCCTCTGGAAAAATTTATAGCCTGCAATCCATTACATGGTTTTGAATCCTTGTCCTTTGAAGAGGCGGTGCTGCAAAACCAGACCGCAAAAAAAGGCGTACCGTTCAATGAAAAACTGGAAAGAGTCAATTGGCACATGATCAAATGGTGTGGGAGCTTTCTGGACATTGGACAAGGTACTATCGAAATGCCTCATCGTGATAAGGGTTTATATTTTGGCTTTTTAAAGCTAGCCCCCTTTGACAGCACACTGCATCAAAACAATAAATCAACAAAAGCCTGGTTAGCAAATTTGCCAGAAATGCCTGAACAAGCAATTCGGCTTTGCCTTGACAAACTTGGGATATTAATTAAAGAACAAGAAAAGTTTCTCCAAACTACTTTGTCTCACTTGCCTGGATGGGCTGGGTATATTAAATGGATAAGCGAGTGGAAAAATCGCACAGGTAAAGAAGAAAATCCAGTAAGTCTTGTCGATTTTCTTGCGGTAAGACTTGTGTTGACATGCCTATTGTGGCCAGAGGCTGCTCAAGAAGAAAAAAAAAAAGAAAAAAATAATCCCGATGCTAAAAAGATTATTGAAAAAATAAAAAACAAAGAAGACGTGTACAGGCAATTGCTTTTAAACAAGCTTTTGCCTGAATTAAACCAAATTCATCTAAAACCTAAAAGACCCGATGCGCAAATGGTCTTTTGTATTGATGTCCGTTCAGAACCGTTTCGACGTTCTATAGAAAAACTAGGTGATTATGAGACTTTGGGATTTGCAGGGTTCTTTGGTTTGCCTGTTAGCATCACCGATTATGACAATGAGAAGAAAAAAGATTCTTGTCCTGTCCTGTTAAAACCACGTTTCAGTATTTATGAAAAACCCGTTGCTGCAAATGAGCATTGCATAGAGCATCACAAGAAAGGCAAAGCGTTTAAAAAACACATAAGTCGAGTCTATCAACAATTAAAATATAATTTTTCAACACCATTTACCTTAGTGGAATCTTTAGGAATTTGGTGTGGAATTACTATGCTCCTCAAATCATGTATCCCTCTTTTCGCCAGACGTCTATACAAAGACTTTGATGAATTAATATGCCCTCCCATTCAAACACAGCCAGTATTTGAATTGGATTTATTTGACCAAGAGGTGGGGATCTCACTTAAAGAACAAACTGCCTATGCCGAAATGACACTGAGACTAATGGGGCTTACTGATAATTTCGCTAAACTGATTATATTCTGTGGTCATGGCAGCTCTACTCAAAATAATCCCTATGCTTCAGCTCTCGATTGCGGTGCCTGCGGTGGAAATCAAGGCGGGAAAAATGCGCAATTACTGGCTTCCATTCTTAATAAAACAGCAGTAAGAAGAGCATTAGCCGAAAACGGAATCAATATCCCTCAAGATACAGTGTTTTATGGTGCTCAACATGACACAACAACTGATGAAGTTGAAATTTATTATTCCAATGTTAGTCAACTCATACATCAAGACATCCTGAAGCAGCTCAGAATGGACTTAAAGGCAGCTCAGCACAATAATAATTTGGAACGGATCAACCAATTAAAGGCTACAGCCCCTGCCCAGAAAGATATTGCACGCCGAAGCGCGGATTGGTCAGAAACTCGGCCGGAATGGGGCCTTGCTCGCAATGCCGCATTCATCATAGCTCCTCGTCAATTGACAAAGAACATTAATCTGGAAGGTCGTTGCTTCTTGCATTCTTATGACTGGAGCCAGGATAAAGAGGGTGCCTTGCTTGAAACCATCTTAACCGCCCCCATGGTAGTTGCCCAATGGATTAATACGCAATATTTATTTTCAACCATCGATAACGTCGCTTATGGCAGTGGCAGCAAAATTACCCATAATGTCACAGGGAAAATAGGAGTCATGCAAGGAAATGGCAGTGATTTGATGCATGGATTACCACTGCAATCCGTAATGAGCAATGACGACACCCCCTTTCATGAGCCACAACGCCTGTTGACTATAGCCTATGCGCCTCGCGAAATCGTCAGTGCATTAATTGAAAAACAAGACGTCTTAAAAACCTTGTTTTTTAATGAATGGGTTCATTTAGTGGTGATTGATCCCAGAAATCACTTGTTTTACAGGCTGGAGAAAACCAATACATGGACTTTAATTCAGTGAAAGGAGTTTTCTGATGAATATAATCAAAGTATCAGAAAAAAAGGAGATGAATATCACTTTGCATCCGATGAAAAAGATTGAAGTAATCGTTTCCGGCGACAATGAAAATATGGTCGCAGCCATGATGGAAAAAGCAAACATATCAGGTTTTACGCTATTAAGAAATGTCTCCGGAAAAGGTCACCATGGGTTTCATGAAGGGAAAATTTTGTTTAATGATAAAGCTTCCTTTGTCATGTTTATTGCCGTAGCGCCAGAGGAAGCTATCGCGAAGATTGCCCTTGGGATGAAAACTCTGTTTCAAAAGAACTCCGGTGTGATGTTTGTGTCCGATGTTTCTGTTGCTAGAGTCGATTATTTCTCTTAGTATTTAACTTTGGAGGTGACCCCTATGCACTATCAAAATCAGCGTGTTTTACTGGCCTCAAAACATCAAAAGGAAAAAGCGATTCAGCCTCCTTTTGAGGAGAAATTAGGCTGCACTATCCATATTCCTGTTGATTATGATACTGATCAGTTCGGCACCTTCACTGGAGAAATACCAAGAAAAGCTTCCGCCTATGAAACATTAATTCAGAAAGCCAAGGCAGCGGCGCAACAATTTGGGTACCGCTATGTTATATCCAGTGAGGGAAGCTTCGGTCCCCATCCGCAGCTTTATTTTTGTCCGGCTGATACTGAGTTGATGGCCTTTGTTGATTTGGACAATGATTTAATTATTGCAGAGCACGAATTATCTACAGAGACAAATTATAGTCATATTGATATCAGTGCCACAGATGACTATGAAGCTTTTCTCAACAAAGCAAAATTTCCAAGTCATGGCATTATTGTTCGAGCCTTAAATAGCGAAGGAAATTATATCCAAAAAGGAATCTGTGAGCGTGAGCAACTTAAAACAGCAATTCAAAAAGCGTTCACATACAGTACAACTATCCGCCTTGAAACCGATATGAGAGCGATGATGAATCCGCTGCGGATGAATGTAATTAATAAACTTGCGGTGAAACTGGTTCACCGCATTCAGCAATATTGCCCTCAATGCCACACTCCGGGGTTTGGAAAAATCTCGTCTGAAGGTCATTTAGCCTGCATTTCTTGTGGAACACCAACAGAACTTTACCTGCGAAAAGTTTTAAATTGTCTAAAATGTGAATTTAAGACTTATCAAGCGCGAGACGATGGACTAGAATTTGCTGACCAAAGGTATTGTCCTTATTGTAATCCTTAACCGTTTGCGAGAATCAAGTCCATGGTATGTTATAAACATTCAAACAAGAGAGGCACACTATGAAACCCATTTTAATAGGTCTAATTATGGGCTCTCAAAGTGATTGGCAAACATTAATCCATGCCGCCCAAACACTGGATGCGCTAAACATTAGCTATGAGGCAGAAATTGTCTCTGCTCATAGGACACCCGACAAACTTTTCCAGTATGCGGAACAGGCTGAGACAAGAGGTTTGGAAGTGATTATTGCTGGTGCAGGAGGAGCGGCTCATCTCCCTGGCATGGTAGCAGCCAAAACATCTTTGCCTGTTTTAGGTGTCCCAGTCATGTCACAAACTTTAAATGGCGTCGATTCCTTGCTATCCATTGTGCAAATGCCCGCGGGGATACCTGTAGGCACTTTATCGATAGGTAAAGCAGGTGCCATCAACTCCGCACTGTTTGCAGCTGCAATTCTTGCTAATAAATATCCTGACATTCGAGCTGCCTTAAAACGTTATCGAGAACAACAAACACAAAAAGTACTCGACAATCCAAACCCTAAAGAGGAAAAGTCATGAAACTTGGTATTCTAGGTGGTGGCCAACTTGCAAGAATGTTGGCATTAGCAGCCTATCCCTTAGGGATTAACACTGTCTGCCTGGATCCCAGCCCTGACGCCTGTGCTGGCCAACTCACCAGGATGATAGTCTCTGATTTTAATGATGAATTGGCTTTAAAACAATTTTTGTCAGAAGTGGATTGCGTCACAATAGAAACCGAAAATATACCATTTTCTTGCGCCGAATTGGCTGCCCAAATAAGGCCTTTCTATCCATCAACCCAAGCTTTGAAAATTACGCAAGACAGATTGTATGAAAAAAATTTTTTCAGAACTCTGAATATTCCTGTACCAGAATTTTTACCGGTTGAATCAGAAGATGAATTGATGCAGGCTATTTCAGTCATAGGAATGCCTGCTGTGCTAAAAACAAGAAGGTTTGGCTATGATGGCAAGGGCCAATATGTTTTGCGAACCCAAGCTGATATTTCAAAAAGTTGGGGCCTGTTAGGCAGCCAAGCTCTCATTCTTGAACAATTAATCTCCTTTGAAAGCGAATTTTCGTTAATTGCTGTTCGCAATACGAGTGGTGAAACAAGTTTCTATCCATTGATTAAAAATCATCACAGAAAGGGCATTTTACATTTCTCGGAAGCCCCTGTTCATCAGGACACCTTACAACAAGAAGCGCAAACTCATGCATTCAAAATTTTAGAAGCCCTGAATTATGTTGGTGTACTTACCATTGAGTTTTTTTATCAAGGCAACCAATTGATTGCGAATGAGATAGCACCACGCGTTCATAATTCTGGCCACTGGACTATCGAGGGAGCACATACCAGCCAATTTGAAAATCATCTGCGTGCTCTTTTTGATTTACCCTTGGGAAGTACTGAAGCACCTGGTTGTTGTTTTTTACTAAATTGCATTGGCAATCTGCTGCCTCTGGAACCCTGTTTATCCATTCCTGGAGTTCATTATCACGCTTATGGAAAAGCCCCCCGACCAGATCGCAAGGTCGGTCATGTTACCCTTGTTGATACGCAGATGGAACGTTATGCAAAAAGTAAAGACCTGCTCCTTGCAATTGCATCAGCAGCAAAGGATGGGAAAACAGGCGATGGCAGTCCGTGAATGATTGAGATTGCTCGAAGTTTGCAAATTTGAGCTTTTCAGTCTGGCAACTTCTACTCATCCAAATTATCCTGCTTATCATTGTTTATCACTATAGACTCAGGATCAATAGGACTCCCAGGAATTTTCCGACTCTCGCTTGCCCATTCACCTAAATCGATTAGCTTGCATCGTTCACAGCAAAAAGGCCTAAACTGGTTATCAGGACGCCAGGTATTTTGTTTGCCACAAATGGGGCATTTGATTTTTTGCTGGTTGTTCATCACGGTTATGCTAATTTATTTTATTAGACGTAAAGTATGCGCTACACAAGCTATGCTTTTCAATATATTCACCTCATTAGATTAATAAGTAAATAGACCTCATGCATTCCCCAATCTAAAACTATTCATCAACGTGCACTTCACGCACCAGAGATAACCACGCCTTTGCCGCCTCCGAGAGATAGGAGTCTCTACGCCAAGTCATGGCCATATTCCACTGAAACTCACTTCCCTTAAGTAAAAGAGAGCGAATTTGTGTCTCAGGTTTTTGAGTGGCAATCATCTGTGGCAAAAAAGCAACTCCAAGACCTGCTGCAACAAGTTCCAGCATAAAATCAATCTGACTGCTTTGAGCGACCACCTTTGGCTCAAAACCGGCCTGGCGGCATGCATCCAATACGATTCGATGTAAAGCGAAACCACTGCCAAAAAGGATAAATGGTATTTCTTTCAGTTCCGGTAAAGAAATGGAATGTTGAGTGGCTAATGGATGTTTGGATGCCAGAAGTGCAACCAACGGTTCAGAGCGTACTAATTGGTAATCAAATTCTTCAGAGATTGGTAACAAGGCTCCGGCGAAATCGATATCTCCCGCTCGTAAACACTCTGCCAGTTTGTCGCTCCCATGTTCCACAAGTTCTACTTCAATGCCTGGATAACGTTGTCTATAGAGAACAAAAAGAGGCGCAAATAAGGTACTGCTCCCCACTGGAGAAATACCCAAACGTAATCGTCCTTGTTTCAAACCTCGGATTTCATCCAATTCTTTAAGCAGATCATCACGATCAGCAAGCAGTTTGGTCCCTCGCTGATAAACAATTTCACCTGCTGCAGTTGGGATGTTACGCTTTTTAAATCGTTCAATGAGCGTGAACCCTAACTCTTCTTCAAGCTGTTTTATGGCTTTACTCACGGTAGACTGGGTAGCAAAAAGATTTTTAGCCGCTTTGGAAAAACTACCCTCGCGCACAACCTCTATGAAAGTCTGAAGCAGTTTAAATTCCATAATTATTCCATATTGGAAAGGTTATTAGTCTATAAATTCATTTTATTCATCTTAATTAAAAGTGTAAACTTAACTGAAGAAATAATACTCATCATGATTACATATATGGCAAAAAAAATTCAGCAAAATTCATTTTTTCAAATAGTATTGGTTGGCTTATTTTGGTTAGCTAGCGAGCTATTGCTCAAGCTAGTCAAACTTCCCTTGTCCGGAGGAATTCTTGGCTTGGGAATTGTTTTACTGCTTTTGGCGACAAATCGTTTAAAATTAAATCGTATACGACGAGGTGCTGAGTTACTCCTGGCCAATATGTTACTTTTTTTTATTCCAGGCGTACTTGCAATACTAGAGCATCAGGAATTTATCGGCCTTTTAGGTCTTAAAATTCTCTTCATTATTCTGCTCAGTACCATCACGGTGATGCTAGTCACTGCTCTTGTTGTTGATTATTGCTACCGTTGGAGAACGCATCATGCCAAGCAGCATTCTCTCTGAATCCATGACACAGACACTTTTCTGGTCACTCATCACAATAGGCATGTATTTTATTACCAAAAAACTATATAGAAGATGGCCCTTTTGGTGGTTAATGCCGCTTGCTTTAACACCAATACTGGTTGCCAGCATAGTGCTTTTACTGCATGTCAACTACCAGGACTATTTCCGTGGAACAAAATGGCTAGTCTTGTTAATCGGTCCTGCAACTGTAGCCTTTGCCATTCCTATTTATGATAAACGTGCCCTCATCCGCCAGCATTGGCCAGTACTTTTAATTGGCGTGATTGTGGGAAGTTTCACTGCCATAGTATCCAGTTGGGGATTAGCAATCCTTCTTGGCCTTGATGATAATTTACGTCTAAGTCTGCTCCCTCGCTCTATCAGCACACCGTTCGCTATAGAAATCTCGCGGGGAATTGGTGCAGCGCCTGATTTGACTGCGATTTTTGTTATTGTCACAGGGATATTGGGAGCTATACTCGGTGAGTTCATCCTGTCACGCTTGCCTTTTAACTCAGCTCTTGCCAGAGGTGCCCTTTTAGGGGTAGGAGCCCATGCGGCAGGAACCGCTCAGGCCCATAAAATAGGGAATACTGAAGGCGCCATTGCCAGTTTGGCTATGATTTTAGTAGGACTCTTCAATATACTTCTTCTCCCCCTTATCAGCCATCTTTTGAAATAAAAGTGCGTTTAGTAGAAATTAAAAGGAACTCCTCTAGTTAAGAAAAAATAATAAGCATGTTATTTTATGTTTTTTTCATCAATAGAAGAATAGTATGACTATTGCGCTTGTGTGGTTTCGTCAGGATTTGAGGTTGACTGATAATCCTGCATTTATCGAGGCATGTTCTCATCATGAGATGGTAATTCCACTTTATATTTATGATGAGAAATGCAGTGTTTTAGGGCAAGCCCAAGCCTGGTGGCTTCACCATAGCTTAATCGCTTTAGACAAATCGTTAAATCAACAGGGGTTAAGCCTCATTCTCCGCAAAGGAAATCCACTAAACATCATTTTAGAATTAGTTATCCAATATGGTGTGGAATCAATCTACTGGAATCGCTGCTATGAACCACAATTCATTGAACGTGATAAAAAAATTAAAACTGACCTTGTAGAAAAAAGAGTTAAGGTTCAAAGTTTCAATGGAAATTTACTGCATGAGCCATGGACAATTAAAAATAAAAATGGGGATTTTTTTAAGGTTTTTACCCCTTACTGGAAACAGTGCCGACAAATTCTCAACATTCCCTCGCCTATTATGCTTACTAAACGCCCTATGGGAATCGAAATGACAAGTGATGACATTGGCAAATGGAAGTTATTGCCAAGCATTAATTGGGCAGCGCGATTTTCAGAATTTTGGACCCCGGGAGAAGTGGGCGCGCAAAAAAAACTGAATGAGTTTATTGCTCATCACCTCAGCGGATATAAAAAGAACCGCGATTTTCCAGCAAAAAATGCGACCTCACGTCTTTCACCTCATTTGCACTTTGGAGAAATCAGTCCTTGGGCCATTTTAAGGGCGCTGGAGTTGGCTAAACTGGAACCTACCTGTGATCTGGCATCCGTGGAGCACTTTTTATCAGAGCTCGGGTGGAGAGAATTTTCTGTCCATCTGCTCTACCACTTCCCCAAGCTGGATTGCGAGAATTTCAGGAATGAATTTGATGTATTTCCCTGGCAAAATGACGAGCAATTATTAGCTCGTTGGCAAAAAGGAATGACCGGCTATCCTATCATTGACGCGGGAATGAGAGAACTATGGGCCACAGGATACATGCACAACCGGGTTCGCATGATTGTCGCATCCTTTCTTACCAAAGATTTATTGATTGATTGGCGTCTGGGCGCACAGTGGTTTTTAGATGCCTTAGTCGATGCGGACTTGGCAAACAACAGCGCGAGCTGGCAATGGGTAGCAGGATGTGGTGCCGATGCAGCACCATATTTTCGAATTTTCAATCCCATTTTACAAAGCCAAAAATTTGACCCGGATGGCGTTTACATACGCCAATGGGTCCCCGAACTTGCCAAATTAAGTAATCAATCAATTCATCAACCCTGGACAGATGCTGAAACCATCTCCATTTTTTTAAGAAAAAAGTATCCCAAACCCATCATTGATCACCAGGAAGCAAGAATGAAGGCATTGAGTTACTATCAACAAATAAAAAAAGAAATGGATTGACAAGAGATTAACTAAAATTTGGGGAGATCATATTGAACAAAAAAAGTTGGATGGGACTGCTCATCTGGATAATTACCTTTGAAGCAATTGGATTTTTTTTAGGAATGTTGACTCAAGCGAATATTCCTTCTTGGTATTTAGGGCTCAATAAATCCAATTTAACTCCCCCTGGACCAGTATTTTCAATAGTTTGGTCGATTTTATATGCTCTTCTTGCGATAACTGGTTGGGTTTTATGGCGCTCTCGAAATGAGTCTGAGATGAGATCTATATTTTATTTATATTCAGTACAGATGCTGATGAATTGGGCATGGACACCGCTTTTTTTTGTACTGCATTGGACCGGTCTTAGTTTTTTATGGATTCTTGTGATGGCGGGGCTCACTGGGCTTCTGATTTTTAGCCTAATAAATAAGAAAAAAAGCCTTGCTGTATTGTTGCTCCCCTATCTCATTTGGTTGCTTTTTGCAGCCTATCTCAATGGCATGATATGGCTTCTCAATTAACCACACCCAAATTACCTCCAAAGCCAAAGACAAATTGGCTTTAACCATTTCAGAAACCGCTGTAAGGATTGAGGAATTTAAAATGCGCTTAGGGATGGAAACCCGCCACATAAGCAATCATCTTTGAGCCAACATTGTCTTGCCCTCTGAAAACTAGGGCTGAGGACAGCTGGAAATCCAACCCATAGTGTTATCTTCCGCAACACTGTAAATATCTGGATTATTAACAATAAGAGAATCTTGTAACTCAGAAGTTAGTTGACAATGTTTTGCGCCGTGCTTGACTAAAAATAAAAGAGGGGAAGTCCTTTTCTGGTCTTTCTTTATGATTTTAATCAGAGCTGTCTCACCAAAATCATCAACAGTATCTACAGAACCAACATGTTTCTGACAAAATTTGATTAGCAAATCGCTCATCAAAGGATAGTCTTCAGAGTTGTTGGCAATGGTCTTAATTGCCTTCGGCAATAGATTGTTTTGCCATGGCGAGTAAAGGGCTAACATTAGCTTTTGCGCAACACGGACTGCACCCGCATCTAATTCGGCAGTTAGCACGCTAATTTGCCCATTATAGTTACTTGCCGCTTCTAATAAAAAATCTAAAAAGAGTTGTTCGTAATCCTTTTCGGCATAAAATTCCGCTGTCATGGGAGTATCTGCTTTATCACTCGCCAGAAAGCGCTTAACAGGTTTATCTAGGTTTAAGAAAATTCGATTCTTGATAGTTGCTATATTTTTCATATCACAAATTACCCTACCTGGATATATATTTTTCATTATAATGAAGTTTAAGGGATATTTAAACTACTTTCCTTTACAACTTTAGTTGGCTAGTATTCTTACAATCTTCTCTCACCTCGTACTCTCTTTTTAGAATTCGATGCAAATTAAAGCATTCTATTCGAAAATCATCTGAAAATATTTTAGCCTTTGTACTGATTATTAATGGAGGATCGAATTTCATTTTCTCATTGATATGAGATATGACTTGCGGGTTATCTTTTAAAACATCAAGAAAAAAACGGATATAAGAACGAGTTTCAAATTTATGCATCACTGTTGGCCGAGTAATATTTTCCCCTGAAAAATATTTTTGCAATAATCGCATAATACCACTAATTGAAGATTGACTCGCGCAAGCTTCCTTCAATTGATTAAGAGCATCGATGTCTGCGGTAGTTGTACCTAAAAACCTGCTGTCCAGATGCCTATTAAGATTATGAAAATTAATGCAATCCTCAATTGATTTAAGCACAATGTCGCATAATATTTTTACTTCAGGAGCGGCGTCAGGACAATTTGCAAGCTGTTCAACCTCGCAGAAATCTCTCATACATAAGGGCATATAGCACGATTTAAAATAATTTAGATAGTATGCCCATACTTGATCTCTTAACTGAATAAAATCAGAATCAAATTGTGCAATTTGCTTAAAGTATTCATGATAAAGAGGAGGATGAGTTAAATATTCAAGTCCCTCGTAGCTTGGATAATTAGGCAGAAGATTAATGCATTTCACCAGGGGAATAAGAATTTCGTTGACACTGTGAAAACCGGCACCAACGATATATGCTATAATTCCGAGGCTGTAGGCTTGTATTAATTCGATATTTTGAGGATTTAAAAGCAGCAGCATCATGTTCATATAGATAGAAGTCATGCCAGAAGGGCCAGTGACATAGGGACAATCATTTGTAAGTGCTGTATTGTAATATATCGAATTCTGATTGGCTTCTTGTGCTTGAGCATCCGCACACCAAATTTGTTCAGGAATAACTGTTAACCCCACGCTATGCGCTGAATGATCCAGCTTCATCAATCCTAACTGGTTGGTTTTTAAATGGGTTTTACGAGGCCCTTGACGCCCTCTGTTTTCTCCTTGGGTATAAAGTTCATCTTGGTAAAATAATTTTTTAGTGATGAAAGTTCTAAATTCTTCTGCCTCATTTTTAGCTGCCATAAGCTGATAGGAAAAGCCCTCCTCTTCTTCTTTCAAGCCAGGGTGAACCTGCAAATATTTATCGAGTACTTGGGCAAAAAGGCCGGTCGGCTTACACAGTGGTAAATTTCGTAATGGAAATGGGCCGATTAGACTGCGAGCAAACATAAAAGATATAAATTGAATTTGAATAAAATTCTTCGGATTATTTTCCTTTAAAATAGCAATCACTTCTTCCGGAGTTGGCTTTTTTCTAAAAGCCCCAAACTCTATATCGGCCCCTTCTAACTCCTGCAAAAAAAAGTCGAGTGCAGCTCGTTCAGGAGATTTCGAGTCGAATTTACTATATTCCTCAATTACACTGCTTATAGCTTGAGATACCAAATAAATTGCTTCCATCATGCTTTTCGTCGGTGATTCTATCAAGCGACAAGCCAGCTCTGATTCAAATCTCCGGGGCAGAATATTGTTTGCATTAGATTGACAGTCTTTGATGGGTACTAAGCATATTGCATTTAGCTCATCGGCATGCTCCTGCTCAAGCAAGTGACTCAAGCCATGTAACGTTTTGTGAACGACCAAAGTATCTTGCTCATGATTTTCATAAGCCATTTTTATTGAATCAATGGCTTTAGCAATCGCTTCTCTTTTGTCGCCCATGTAATTGGTCTGCCATTGATTTAATAAAAGAATAAAATAAGTGTAAGCCTCTGGTTTTGAATTAAAACATCGGTAGTCACCCGTGTTTTTTAATGATGTCGGATCAGACATGGCAGCAAGGTTATCGCTGCCTTGGCGTTTTGTATTTTTAAGAGAAGGGTTAATTTTTTCTTTACTTAACATAGAGCGCCTTCCTTGAGGTTAATATGTCAAAATGATGACGTTGCGGTTCTCTTTCCTGGGTTCATGATTTGCAACCATCGGCTCTTCATTTGCTGCGATGGACGTCTTCTTAATCTCCAAGAAGAGCTCTTTTCGCTTAGAACTTTCTAGTTCACACTGATGCACACCAATCGTGTTTTCTATCCTTAAGGTCAAATTGAATTTTGAAAGCAGTGTTGGGTTTTCCTTCAATACATCAAAGAAATGAGCAATAAATTTAAGTTGCATTTCTCTATTTATTATTATTCCTTCTTCTGTCTCAAAAGTTCCTTTAAAATACGCCTGGATCTGCCTGAAAATTGCGGTTAGCCCTACCTGTTGTTGACAGACATGACTTAAGATCTCAAGCGCCTTTGTTTGCCCACATGGCGTTGAAAGAAACAAACCCATATCGCCAGTACGCTTAACTTTATGTTCTTCTAAGCAATTTTTCACAGACTTAGACACAATTTCAAGCATTTCTTTTACTTCTGAGCTTATATCCTCCATTGAGGGGACTTGATGTGGCAGGCAATGACTACGCATACAAACGGGCATATAAGTCATACGGAAATATGCAAGGTGCTCTTGCCAAATTTTTTCATGAATCCCAGCAAACTCTTTATCAAATTCCTCTATTGCCTTAAAGTAGTGGTTATATAAAGGTGGGGCAGTAAGATACTCTATTCCGTTGTGTTGCGGATAATCAGGCATAATACCGACGCACTTGACCATTGGAATAAGTATTTCCTTAATGCTATGGTAGCCAGCACCAACTACATAAGCCATTACCCCAAGGCTGTAAGAGAGAATCACCTCTTGATCCTTAGGGTTAAGCAGAAGAAACATCATATTCATAAATAATGAAGTCATCCCGGAAGGCCCCGTAATATAAGGGCAGTCAGTTTTCAGGGCTGAGAGATAATGAATTGAATCGTAGTTTGGTAGCTGGGTCTTACAATCAGCATACCAGGATTGACCATTTAATGTCAGTAGTCCTTTGGTGTGGGCTGAATGTTCGAACTTCATTAAACCAACTTGATTAGTTTGTAATCTTTGGTTAGGCTTGCCTTCGCGGCCACGATTATCCCCGGTAGTAAAAATTTCATCTCCATAAAAAAGCTCATCACAAATGAATGCTCTAAAGCGGTATCCCTCCCCTTTTTTTACTTTCGATGGGTTGTGATCTCTAACACCTGCCATGTGATGATAGAGCTCAAAAAGTGATGTCTCTTCAGGCGCATATTTTGCTTGATATTTTTTCAATACTTCTAAAAACGCGCCTTTTGGCTCATGTTTTGGCAGGTCATGCAAGGCAAGATCGCGTAAAGCAACTTGGGCAAATTTAAAAGAAATATGCTGAATTTGTACGAAATCTTCCGGCCTGTTTGCCTTAAGTATTGCTATAACATCGGAAATCTCAATTTTCTCTTTGGGGGCACCAAAAAGAATGTCCGATTGAACCATTTGTTCGAGAAAATCTTGTAAAACCTCATGCTCAAAAGATTCGGTAGGGGAATGTTCATATTGTTCCAGGATTTTTACGATAGCATCTGAAACTTGTTTAATCGCTGCCATCATTTTAGCTGTTGGAGTTTTTATCAGGTGGCTCACAACGTCTGATTCAAAGCGACGCGGCAAGATGTCGTCGTGCCCGAGTTCTTGTTGCTGGACATTAGCAAGCGATTTAATCAAAACAGAGAGCAAGGCTTTATGAGAATTAAGCAGCCCGTCCGCTTTAGATAACTGCTCAAGCAATGTTATAATCTTTACGGCATCCTGTTCATGGTTTTCATAAGCCACTTTTATTTCTGCAATGATTTCATCTAACTCCTTGTTCATTTCCGGTATTTCATAACAGCTTTTCCATTGAGTGAGCAGCATAATCATGTAGGTATATGCTTCTGGTTTCGATTTGAAACTCTCCGGGACTCTTTGTAATTGCAGAATACGAGAAAAATAAAGTGTTCGTACTAATGTTTCATTTGACATGAGCCCAGTAATACATGCCTCGATTTCAGCGTGCAAAAGCGCAAGATGCTTGTTTTTAATTCCTATATCCACCTTCGCAAATTTAACCTGTCTGAATGGATTAAAAAGTTCATTGAGGGAATAGGCCAAAGCAAAAAGATCGCTAGCCTGAGAGAACGCAATGAAATCCTCATTTGCTTTAAGTTCTGGGGCTAAATAGCATGCGGTTCCCCATGATGCCGGTTTAGGTTCTTTATCAGAAGAACTGCTGCCAAAATCAACTAAATGACACTGCATATCCGCATCCAGCATAATATTTCCAGGTTTAAGATCGCGGTGAATTAAGCCTAATTCATGGAATTGTTTCACCTGATGGCATACAGAAATCATAATGCCGAGAACTTCCCAAAAATGTTTTAGATTAATATTAAGAGGAAGCGCGTTTTTATACCGGGATAAATCAATCCCTTTTATAAAAGTTGTAAGAATATAATGCACCTGAGTTTGTTCATTAAAAAAAGTGCCTACCAAGCGACCCAATTTGCTTAAGGTATCTTTCTCATTGGTAAACTCTGTCAAGCTTTCAGCATCGATCTTAACGGATTTTAGGAAATAAGTTTTTCCATCATCCAAAGCATAAACTTTAAATTGCTCACAATAAGATTTACCACCTCCTGAAATCTTGTTTTCGGTGGGAACGATGATTGGCTTAAGAGATGCCTCGGTGGTAATAAATAGAATTTGGCAATCTATTCCAAACTCATGAATCATTATTTCACGTGAGATTGGCTTGCCATCGGCTGATTTTATTAGTTTTCTAATGCCTTTGTTGCCTAAAACCTTTATCAACAATTCCAATGCTTTCTCGTCCATGCTTGGCAATGACTTTAATTCATGAAACCGAAGCAATTTCATAAAGAACCTCACATATTTACAAATTTGAATAAAAATGACTTGATATTATAAAAAATCATCATTAAGAGAAAATTAAGTAAATATTGAGAGCAACGCACAAAGCGAAGTAATAGCCCCAAAACATGCTCTCGCATGCCAAATAGCTGCTCCCAAGATGGAGCTAATTAAAAGAATGGTTGCACAAATATCAAACACCATATTCAAGTATCGTAATTACCGATACCCTTTTATAGTAAGAAGCATTTATCTCAACTAGCCATAAAATTAACTTTTTGTTATTTGTTAAATGATAGGTTTTGGAAATGAAGCTCTATTACCTGAATCGAATTGAATGTAAAATACAAAACCAGAAGGATAAAAATCATCATTAAGGGAATAAAATGAATGGATGGACGCTTAAGGTTTTTGCGATTGCCTTTTTTATCTTTATTGCGACAGATATGATATGGCTTGGGTTCATCGCCAGAAATCTCTATTTTGACCAATATCAACAGTGGTTGCGTCTTTCAGAGGGGCAATTAAAGCCGATATGGTGGTCCGCCCTATTAGTCTATCTGCTTTTTGCCTTGAGTGTTGTTGTCTTTGTTATACCTCTGGCTAAAACATCTTTACCTTATGCCGCATTATATGGCGCGCTTCTTGGTGGTATTATTTATGGAATTTATGATTTTACCTGCCTCGCTATTTTTAAGAATTTTCCTGTCGGTATGGCATTCCTTGATTGGCTATGGGGTATAGTGCTGTGCTCCTGGAGTTCGGTAGCGACAATCTATGTGGCGGGTTATATCAAATAAGACATCAGAGATTGGCAGAATCCAAGTCTGCCAATATTCGCTGTGCTTTATGGATAATCTTCTTTTGTTTATCAAAACCCATTTTTTGCCAATTCATATAGGCATAACGAAGGCGAGGGTTATCTTTTAATTTTTCTTGATTTTGGTGAAGAAAATTCCAATAGAGCGCATTGAATGGACAGGCTTTTTCACTCAAAAGATCATTGGGATTATAATAGCAGGATTGGCAGAAATTACTCATACGCTGGATGTATTTTCCACTCGCAGCATAAGGTTTGCTGGCCATCAGTCCCCCATCTGCATAAAGAGCCATACCCAAGGTATTGGGCAATTCGACCCATTCGTAGGCATCCGCATAGACAGCAAGATACCACTCACAGACTTGTTTGGGATCCAAACCTACCAGCAAAGCAAAATTGCCTGTTATCATTAATCGCTGAATATGGTGAGAATAGGCTTCAATGGAGGTATGGCATACCACTTCTTTGATACAAAACATTCCCGTTTCTTTTCCCCAAAAAAAGGAAGGCAAAGGCCTGGCGGCATTGAAATAGTTCATCTCGCTGTAATCCGGCATATAAAGCCAATAGATACCTCTTACGTATTCTCGCCACCCTAAAATTTGGCGTATGAATCCTTCTACAGAATTAAGAGGGATGTGCTTTGAGTGATAGGCTTGCTCTGCCATTTGACACAATTCCAAGGGTAGTAAGAGTCCGGCATTAAGATAAAAGGACAGTTTTGAATGGTATAAGCTAATTTCATTTTTAAGCATGGCATCCTGATATTCACCAAAATTATAAAGACAATGCTCCATAAAATAATTGGCTTCACCTAATGCTTGCTCACGAGTCACCGCCAAATTAAAAGGATAGCACTGACCAAAATGCTTAGCAAAATGCCTTGAAACCAACCCCAAAACCTCATCAGTGATGCCATCCGTTGCATGCTCTAAACGCTTGGGGAATGAACTGATGTGATTGGCATTCTTGCGATTTTGCATATCATAATTCCATGAGCCACCAATCGGTTTCCCATTACTATCAACCAGAAGGCGATATTTTTGGCGCATCATCCGGTAAAAAAATTCCATACGTAATTGTTTTTTTCCCTTAGCCCAATTTCTGAATT
Source organism: Legionella pneumophila subsp. pascullei (assembly GCF_900637585.1). Taxonomy (NCBI): domain Bacteria; kingdom Pseudomonadati; phylum Pseudomonadota; class Gammaproteobacteria; order Legionellales; family Legionellaceae; genus Legionella; species Legionella pneumophila. The sequence continues at coordinate 254,993 of NZ_LR134380.1, read as the reverse complement.
CATTCATTTTGCATAAAAACCGATTGTCTTCATATATAGTGAGAGGGATAGCCAATTGGCTTTTTAAGTCATGGAACATTTTCAGAACACGCCACTCTCCAGGTTCAATAAGACAAATTGCTGATGCCTGTTCTTCTTCAATGGCACGAAGCAACTCCTTGGCAAAACTGCCTTGATTGTGAGGATCATCGAATGTTGTATAGCGGACTCGATAACCTTTGTTTTTCAATTGTTGCGCGAAATGGCGCATTGCCGAAAATAAGAAAGCGATTTTTTTGGGATGATGCGGAACATAACCCGTTTCTTCCGCCACCTCACATAAAAATACAATGTCCTCCTTTTTATTGATTGCCACAAGTGAGGCGATTGTTTCATTGAGTTGATCACCTAATATAAAACAAAGTGTAGTCATAAAAGTTAGATAGTATCGCTTGATTACATTTTCATCTTGGGTCGAATTCGGCTCAACCCTCCATCAACAGCAAGCACTTGCCCAGTGATCCAGCCGTTGTCTGGATTAAGTAAAAACAAAATTGCGTGGGCAATATCTTCTGGGGTACCAATGCGCCCTAAAGCATGCATCGCCTTTGATGCATTGAAAACCAACTGATTGTTTAATAATGATGAGGTAAGCGGACTCTCGACCATTCCAGGTGCTACGACATTCACTCTTAAATTATTTGCGGCATAAGTGGCTGCGGCAGATTGAGCCAAACCAATGATACCGGCTTTGGCCGCCGCAATGGCTTCATGATTGGCAAGACCCACTAATGCTGCAGCCGATGATATCAATACAACAGAACCTCCTTGCTTCATAGTTAAACCAGCGGCACGGATGGTAGCAAAAGAAGTAGTCAGTGACGCATTGATCACGGCTTGAAATTCACCCGCACTGGTACTGTGGGCATTTTTCAGAAATAGTGAGCCCGCACAATTCACGACGCCATCAAGAGAACCCGCTTGGAGAAAAACTTCTAAAACAGCATCAAAATCAGTAGCATCCAGTTGAAAATCAGGGCTTATCTTATGATTGTTTCGCGCTGTGGTAAGAACGGTGTCACCTTGCTTTTTAAGTAGGGTTGTCAAGGATTGTCCAATAGCACTGCTTGCAGCAACGACCAAGTAACGAGCCATATAATTCTTCTTGCATTAGTGTAAAAATACCTACTATGATGGATTAGTTCGGAAACTTCAATATTCATTATACGGACATACCATGCCTTTGGATAAGTTAACTGGCGTAACCTTTCATGCCGCAATAATAGCAGGCTGCCATAAGCTCATTCGCTATAAACAAGTACTCAACGAAATCAATGTTTTTCCAGTAGCTGATGGAGACACAGGGGATAATTTATCTTCCACATGCATGGCAATCATTGAGTTTTCCTCAGCAAAAATTGAATTAAGAGTCACTCTTGAATCAATTGCTGATGCAAGTATTATTGGTGCACGCGGAAACTCCGGAATTATTTTTTCTCAATTTTTTAACTTACTATCCAAATATTTACCACAAAAAGAAGAACTCCATTTTAATGACTTTGCAGAAATTATGGTTCAAATTGGTAAAAAAATTGCAACGGTCGTAACCAATCCAGTACCTGGCACCATGATAACCCTCATTCAAAAATGGGCCTCGCTTTGTGAGATAAACCAATCCAGCTCTCTGTTAGCTCAGACCATGTTGGAGTTACTGCCTTTACTCTCCCGTGAAGTGGAACAAACCAAACAATTGTTAAATATTTTGCAAAAAGCCAATGTTGTTGATGCTGGCGCATTAGGATTTTATTATTTCGTTGAAGGATTTACTCAATTTTTGCAGCAATCACATACCACAGATACAGTGCATATCGACTCGCCTTTATCAACCACAGACCACTTTCCTCTGTCATGTGCCACAACAGAATATCGCTACTGCGCTGAAGCGGTTCTCAAATCTCTATCAATTGATAAAAATAAATTATTACATTTTTTAAAAGAACAAGGAGATTGTGCCTCTGTTACAGGTAATGAGCGCATCACCAGATTTCATGTTCATACCAATAATCCTCGTGAAGTCTTCACGGGTTTATATCAGCATTACACCATTCAATATCCTAAAGTAGATGACATGCTAAGACAGCACGAACTACAGTTTGGGAAAAAATATAAGATAGCATTGGTCACTGATTCAAGTGCCGATTTACCCCAGAATTTCATTGATGAGTATCAAATTTATCAAATTCCTTTAAATATTCATGTTGATGAACATCATTTACTGGATAAATATTGTTTTGATGCTAATTATTTTTACAAGCAACTCAACTCGTTCAAAACTCATCCGAAAACCTCCTGTTTGAACCCAACTCTTATAGAGGAAAAACTGGCAAAAATTGCATCACAATATGAGAATGTCCTTGTATTAGCTCTATCCAGTCAAATGAGTGGTATTTATGATTCATTCCTTACTGCAACAAAAAAATATACGAATATCACCGTATTGGATACCAAAACCAATTCTGGGGCACATGGATTACTATTGCATTATGCAGGGCAGCTAATCGCTTCAGGGAATGACCTGAAAACCGTTATCAACTTGCTTAGAGAAGCAATAAATAACACCTATATTTTTGTCATGGTCAATCAATTTGAATCGATGATTCGTTCTGGTCGAGTGAACAAAATCTCTGGGCGCATTGCCCAGTGGGTCAATATAAAACCTATTGTCTCAATTGATGCAAAAGGCCAAGGTATTATAGTAGACAAGTGTTTTTCGGCCTCAAGAGCATACAATAAATTAATTTCCTTCCTGCAGCAAAAGAGAGACGAGTCTCAACTCATATTAGAGGATTACTGCATTGTTCATGCGGATGAGAAAAACCAGGCTTTGCATCTCGCTGAAATGACAACCCAAGCATTCGATAAACCACCCACTTACATAGAATCTGTATCCCTTGCCATTGGTTTACATGCTGGTCAAGGATGTATTGCTCTTGCAGGTCGTATGAGTCATAGTGATGAACATTAACTTTTTGAGTATTATCCACTTTATCTCGTACTATTTATGCTGGATGTGTTGTATCTACTTTGCCGCTTATGGCTACCCTTTATTGGGATTAATCATTACTGTATTAATCATGGCAGCACAGATTATTTTGCAGATAATTAATCAACTACACTGGCGTGATGCATTCCATTATTCTATTGGATTGGCCATATTAGGTGCAATCACTGATGCCATCTGGCTTTATAGCGGTATGATCTATTTTAAAGCCAATTTTTTTGGCTCCTATTTTCCCCCGCTTTGGATGATCGCTCTGTGGCTAAGTTTTGGATTTAATCTTGTTCTTTTATACAGTTCCTGGTTAACTCACTACTTTCTTTGGGGGCTAATCATGTTTCCATCCATTATCTTTGCGTATTGGCTAGGAGTTCAATTTGGAGCAGCAACCCTTATCAGCAGTGGAATGGTATTTTACCTTTCTCTGGGGTTAACCTGGTCTCTATTCTTGCCGCTGAGTTTATATCTATTTAATTACACATACAGGAAAGGAATAAGATGATAATCTTACTTGTGGTCGCCATCATCTTTTTACACATGTGCTTGATTTGGCTATGGTACCGTTACACCAATAATCCTTCAGTCGTTGATGTAGGCTGGGCTTCTGGTTTAACACTGGCTGGCCTTGTTTATTTAAACAGCCACGAGTTTTCATTACGCTCTATAGTTCTTTGCCTGGCACTGCTTATGTGGGGAATTAGACTTGGGGGATATTTATGGTGGACACGAATACGTCTTCAAAAAGTTGACAAACGTTATCTTGCATTGAGTAATGATTGGAGGCTTGCTAAGCCTTTGGGATTTTTTTTAAATTTTCAGTTACAAGGCGCGTTGATTTGCCTTATTTCCATCCCCTGGTATTTTTCTTCTTCTGGAACTCAACCAACACTCAGTCTATTGGATATTCTTGCATTGATTATATTTCTGGCGGCAATAATTTTAGAAACAGCTGCTGACTCTCAATTACAACATTTTAAAAAAAATAATCCAGGAAAAGTCTGTAATCAAAAACTTTGGCGTTATTGCAGGCATCCAAATTATTTTTATGAATGGCTGGTATGGTGCTCCTTTACCTTATTTGCTCTTTCTGCTCCTTATGGATGGGTAGCCATCATTTCGCCATTAACTCTTTATTTAATCATGACAAGAATTACAGCCCCCATGACTGAACAAGGTTCGATTGAATCCAGAGGCAAACTTTATCTCGAGTATCAAAAAGTGACTCCCATGTTTTTCCCTAAATGGCTAAAAATAACTCCATATCAGAAAATGAACTAGTGATAGTTTTCTGCTGATTTGCCCCGAAAAAGATGATAGGCGTAAAGCGTATAGGCAAGAAGTATTGGCAGCATGATAGCCACACCTATCAAGATAAAAACAAGTGTCGAATCAGGTGCTGCCGCCTCCCAGAGAGTCAATTGATGGGGAATCAAATAGGGGTATACACTGATTGCAATTCCTATATACGAGCATAAAAATATAACGATACTATAAATAAACGGTTTGTATTCACTTCCGGAATTTAAGTTCTGCCATACGAGGTAAATAGCCATTAAGGCTATCAAGGGCAAGGGGCTCAGTAGTAGCACATTTGGAAAACTATACCAACGATGAAAAACCTCCTCACTATGCAAAGGCGTCCAAATACTAACGAAAAGCAGGAAAAAGCTGACCAATACTAACAATCCTCTGGCATAATGAACCATTTTACGTTGAAGCCTTCCCGTACTTTTGATAATCATCCAGGTAGCCCCCAAAAGTGCATAACCACATATCAAAGCAATGCCAGTGCAAAGGCTAAAGGGGGTAAGCCAATCCGGATCATTGATGGTCATAGAGGATTCATTAATAGAAAACCCCTGCACAAAAGCGCCAAGAATAACCCCTTGAAAAAAAGTGGCTGCAACCGAGCTGATTGAAAATGACCAATTCCACAAGGTTTTTGATTTTTTGGCCTTAAAGCGAAACTCAAAACTCACGCCACGAAATATCAAAGCAATCAGCATGAGCATGATGGGCATGTACAGGATGGGCAAAAGTAAACCGTAAACCTGCGGAAATGCACCATAAAGCATGGCTCCTCCAAAAACCAGCCAGGTTTCATTGCCATCCCAAACTGGTGCAATAGAATTCATCATTTTATCGCGTTCGTTCTCATTTGACGTGAAAGGAAATAAAATGCCAATTCCTAAATCAAAACCATCTAAAATGACATACATCAAAATGATAAACCCAAGAAGTGTGGCGAAAACAAACGGTAACATTATTTTTCCTCCTTGGGGAAGTCGGTCATGTATTGGAAAGCATGATGTTCGACTTCGTCTTCTTCCAGTGAACCAGGCCCATGGGATATTAGTTTGAATAGATAATAAAGATAAAAACCAAAAACGACACCATAGGCCACAATCAGCAAAATAAAAGAAATGAGAACTTCTTCAACTCCAATTGAGGAAACAGAATCTCTTGTCTTTAAAAGACCATTAACCACCCATGGTTGCCGCCCAAGTTCGGCAGTAAGCCATCCAGCGATACTGGCAATAAACCCGAGTGGCGCCATGACAATACTCCACCGATGAAACCAGGTACTGTCAAAAAGAGTTCCTTTTAAACGCAAGAAAACGCCAATGATAGCGGTAAATAACATGATGAGTCCTATACCCACCATAATGCGAAAAGAAAAAAATACAGGCGCCATACGAGGCTGCTCTTCATTTCCAACGCTGCTTAACCCTATCATTTCGCCATTCCACTCATGCGTATTGATCAAGCTTGCCAGTTTTGGTATGCCAATTTCATAGAAATTTTTTTGTTGATCCTGCGATGGGATAGCGAATAAAAGAAGTGGAGCCCCTTTTTGAGTCTGCCATATGCCTTCCATAGCAGCTGTTTTTAATGGTTGGTAATGATGCACATTAATTCCTACAACATCACCCACTCCTATTTGCAAAGGCACTAAAATCAAAGAGGCCCATAAACTAAAAGATAGACTTTTTTTAGCAATTGCAGGGGCTTTCTTCCGTAACAAATAAAATCCGGATACCCCCATAATGACAAAACAGGTGGTTACATAAGAAGCTAACATCATGTGAGTAAATCTGGGAATGAAGGTAGGATTAAAAACAACAGCCCACCAGCTGTCGACAACATACTTCCCATCAATGAATTGATATCCACTGGGAGCCTGCATCCATGAATTGGCTGACATGATCCAAAAAGCGGATATGGTTGTTCCTATGGTAACCAACAGGGTTGCGATAAAATGAAGTGCCGGGGGAACTCTTTTCCAACCAAAAAGCATTACTCCTAAAAAACCAGCTTCCAGGAAAAAAGCGGTCAAGGTCTCATAAGCAAACAAGGCTCCCAGGACGTTTCCAAACTGAGTGATGAATGGTCCAAAATTGGTACCAATTTGATAAGCCAAAACAATGCCAGAGACAACCCCCATGCCAAAAGTCAAAGCAAAAATCTTAGTCCAAAACTTGCATATTTCGAGATATGCGGGATTTTTTGTTTTTAACCACATGGCTTCCATGATGACAAGGAAAACCGCCAGTCCAAGATTTAAAGTGGGAAATAAGATATGAAAGCCGATGCTAAAACCAAATTGAATCCGTGATAGTAACTCTACAAGCATTGGTCACCTCAACTAGATGGGTTCGGTAGATTTATTTTTTTATTTTAGCATATAAGCCTATACATACCTTGGTAAATCAGGAATTCGCTTCAAATAAAAATAATACGTTTTCTACCCTTTTAAGCCGTGTCAGCAACCTGCGATTCATTATTGCCTTTATTGCAATTGAAATAAGTACTGTTCAATCTAGGTAAAAGCTGCTCTGAAAAAAAGGGCTCTTCGGTATTCCAAAATAAAATGAAAGCGCCTAAATAATCTTTTGAAAAAGAATAAAAGTCATCAAAGCGATAGAAAGTGCCTGTCTTAGGGTTGGTATAAGTATAATCTGGTTCTTGAATCGCTATGGCTGTTTCTATCTTGCCTTTGAATTTGTGGAAAAAAGGATAACTGTTTTTCATTTGCGATTTTTTATAAGGCACCACATCCGGGCCACCTAAACCGATATGGTGCTTTCTGGCAAATGCAAACAGTCTACTCATGTAGTGATGGTCATCGTTCCACTCATCCGGGAAAAAATTAACATATTGAATGACTCTGCTTTTTTGAAAAGCCTTTTTTAAATAACCAATATTATCAAGGACTGAATAGAAATACTTGTCTGAGCTAAAATCTTCGGGGAGATTATCAGGATCAAGATCTATTGAAGTTTCTGGAAGATTAATGCCATAAATTTTTCCATCAAATTTTGATGCCAGTTTTTTTAATAATAACTGAAAGCGTTTTCTTACAGCAGGGTCCCAGGTCCGAGCCACCCATCCTGTAGTTATTGGTTTTCCTTCTCCCGGGAAGTCATACTGCTGTACCACACCACCGTGATATGCTTTTTCCAGGCGAATGTAGTCAGGTACATGAAATACATCTGGGCTAAATGAACGATCTTGGATTTGAATAAACAGTTTTTTATCGATTCTACTTAGGAAAGTCCAATCTTCCTCGATTTTCGAAAAATCGTAAACTCCTTTTTGCGGCTCCAATTGCCTCCAGGAATAAATGATTTGTACTCCCTGGATGCAAGGATTTTGCAGAGTTTGCTGAAAGGAGCTTGCCTTGTCTCCCCCCAAAAATAGAAATAATTGTGGTAACCGGGCTTGTGCGAAACTAAAGCAATTAAAAAATAAAAAAAGAAATGAAAGTAATATTCTTACAATGTTCATTGGGCTTGTTGTTCATCTTATAAAGCTAAGAATAATATCATATTTCCTCTATACCCTCCTAACTTAGCCGGGAAATACTCTATGATTTGCACTTGAAAAATAACGCATCAGATAATCACTGCCGTTCCATAACATAAAACCTCTGTGCCAGCCTGCCCAATCTCACCCGTATCGTAACGCATGGCTATAATGGCATTGGCATTAAGCGCCTGAGCATGTTCTATCATCAGTTGAAATGCTTCTTCTCTGGCATGTTCACACATTTGCGAGTAAGCACCAATTTTTCCACCGACAATCGACTTCAAACCTCCCATTAACCCCTGGCTGATAGTGGGGGAACGTACCACTATCCCTCGCACTATACCCAAATATTGTTTAATCACTTTCCCTTCAAACGAGTTTCCTGTTGTAATCATCATGGTCATGATCTGCTCGCTAAATATCCCTTTCATCTTTTCATATTAGTTTAAAATCCTGAAAATTGAAGTTCATTGAAAAAAATTATTACAACTGCACCACTAAGCAAAGACCTCCTTGTTTATAAATAAAATTCATTTGCTGGATTACAAACAACTATTGTTGAGAATAATTAATCCATTTTATTTTTTCCTGAGAAATATTCCGCCGTATCAGATCAATTTCTGCTATCTCTTGACCCACTGCATAAGTCTTTATCAACCCTTAGAAATTAACCGTCATTCCGGTCAGGAATGGTCTATGCTGAAATTCCCTGCACACATAAGTCTCTTTTAATTTAAATTTTAATCAATTAGAGCATAATAAAATCATACTATTGACTGGAGATTTTATTATGAGTCTTGAAATCTATACCTGGAAAAGTGGCTCCAAAGGGTTGGGATTTACCAAACCAGTTAAGTCCATGTTATTTGGTGGCAATGTTGGCCATGCTGCCGTTGAATTAACTTTTCCTGCTGATGCAAAAGGAGATGAACTAGCAAAAAAATATCAAGATGTATCTGGTCTTTCAATTAGCAAACGAACAGAAATCGTTCCGGAAAAACAGAAAGACGGCAGTTATAAACCAAAAGAACAAGTTGTTTACTTTGTGTATTTTAGCTGGTGGCCAGGCCATACCAATGGTCATCACATTAACAGTCACAGAGAAGATTTGGAATCAGAATGGCGGCATGAACCAGCTCCCAAAATTAAACCGGAAATACAGCAGCATTTATATGGTGAGAATACCCCTGCTGCTAATAAAACCAATGTCACGGGAATATTAATCAGTGAAAAAACGATTACGAAAGTTAGAGAGCTTTCCCACCAAGAAATTAAAGCAGCTGTTCAAATTGAAAATGACCCAGCTTATCAGGAATTAAAAACTGAAGAAGCAGCATTGCAAGTCGAATTACAGCAGTTAATTGATAAACGCAAAATTTATGAACAGGAATTGGCCAGGGCTGGCCTTGAACAGAGACAACCTAATAAAGATCTCTGTTTAACTGATGCAGAAATCGCTCGTGGTTATGAGATTAACAAAGAACTAAAAAGGGTGGCGGAGCAAATCAAGTTATGTCAAACGGATTTTGAAGAGCGGTATCTCAGTGTTGGAGAGCCTCCTTCATCAGTGATTAGAATGCCTACAACACTTGACCACAATGCTCCAACTTTTGCTCTTGATACAGAAGGAATTCTTGACAAAATGGCCAGTTTGGCGCAAAGCACAACCGCCTATAGTTTCTATAAATTTAATTGCTCCACTTCAGCGACGCAAGTGGTCAAAGCAGGCATAAGTGACGAGCTAAAAAATATCATGAGGACTGATGGATTTAATGTAGAAAAGGCATCTCAAACCACCATTGCCACCCCCACATCATTCAGTCATTTCAGCCAACAAGTTCAAACGGAATTGCTACTTCTTAATACGAATCAAGCTCTTGTGAAACAAGAAAGGGCAAAAACAGCGAATACTTTTGAGGCACCAACCACAACCACTCAGAGCTTCAAACAAAAATTTCAAGATGCCATAAAAGGAAAATCAGAAGAAGTAGTTAGAGAGCCTGATGATTCGGAAGAAAACAGGATGGGTTTAGCCACACGCTAATATTTTCATCCTTCCAATATCATGAATCGGTTGAGTTCCAGCATAACAATAATGAACAGGATAGACTCAACCGATAACTGCAATACATAAGAAATTTATTAAATTAAAAACGAATAAGAAACTCATGTCCTTACTACCTTATTCTCCAAATCTCAATTCAATCAGAAAAATCATTACTCAGACAGCCTCATCTCAATATTTTGCCCATTAAATGGGCATTTCAATTTCATCAACTATACTTAAAAATATACCTCAAATGGAGAGTTGTATGCCTAAAACCAAATATGCCCTTCCTCCAGTCGTGCTATACGAGAGTCATGCGGATAGGGCAACGAGCGATTTTCTTATCAAACAACTTCCTGATTTGAAGAAAGCCGGATATACAGCCATTTGTGTTGATGGAATGGAACCAGGTGCATCACTGGAGGAAAATATTTCTATGATGAAAATACTCATCCAGATACAAGTCAAGAAATTATCTGAGCTACCTCTTGAACATCCTGAATATGAGCAAGGGGTTGAAAAACTGAGAAGCGTTGTTGCTAAATTGGAACTTTTTGAGGCAATGAAGGAACAAGGATTCAAACTTGGTGGAATTGATTTACCAGTTTCAGAACAGCTTAAAGAGCCGAGCCTCAATTCCATAAGAAGAGAACAAACGCTTACCAAGAATACTATAGAGCATGTGAAAGCAAACGATGGAGGAGTAGTCGTAGTCTTGGGATTTGGCCATTGTATATTCCAACAAATGATTAAAGAACAGGATGAAAATGCCAGCCAATACCTTTGGTACCATGTCCATAACCCGGATAATGAAACGCAGAGCTACAAGGAACTGGTCAAAGCCTATACAAGTAAAGGAATTTCCAATTATTTTCCTCTCGGGGTTAATATTTTTAAAAACTCAGATAAAGAATTGGATACCGATTTTTGGAATAGGATAAGCACCAATTGCTATAATTATGATCCAAAAGCTCTTGAAACCTCGACTGCTTCCATTTTGAAATCTTTAGTGGGTCCCGAAGTGACAGCGCACCTGCGCACAGATGGGCAACATCGTGTGGACGCACTAATTTCTCTTGAAACAGTTGAAAAAACACACCAAATTAAATCTTCAGATTTCTTGAGAAGTTTAAGCAAAACCTTAGGTGACATTCACTTTGAAGTAGCCAAAATCAAGACAAAGGATCAAGTAATTATCCGTGGCATTAATGAACCAGAGGTAGCAGAACAGATCACTAAGCTATCAAAAAAAATGTAAGCCTAATATTTTGAAATTAAAATATATTTTCAGATTATCTTAATTAAATAAACTGCTTAAAGTGTTGTTGCTGCTTAAAAGTCTCATGGGGTATACTTTGTTTTTTCTGTATAGAAAAGGGAGTCATTTCTATGTTCAAACAAACAATACCTCTGTTTGCTGCATTCGCTCTGGCCATCTCGCCTTCTGTTTTTCCAAATTATGCCCATGCCCAGGAAGACAAGCCGAAAACCAATCAATATTGGTGGCCTAAAATGCTCGATCTTAGCCCACTTCGCCAACCCAATGCCACTTCGAATCCTATGGGCGAAAAATTCAACTATGCTGAAGAATTCAATAGCTTAGACTTGAATGCCGTGATAGAGGATCTCAAAAAATTAATGACTACCTCACAAGACTGGTGGCCTGCTGATTATGGTAACTATGGTCCATTATTCATACGCATGTCATGGCATGCGGCAGGAACTTACCGCATCTATGATGGCCGTGGTGGAGCAAATGGCGGCTTCCAGCGTTTCGCTCCGCAAAACAGCTGGCCTGACAATGCCAATCTGGACAAGGCCAGACGTTTACTGTGGCCAATCAAGCAGAAATATGGGCGCAAGATTTCTTGGGCTGATTTGTTGGTACTTGCTGGAAATGTTGCGATGGAATCTATGGGCTTCAAGACCATTGGATTTGCTGGAGGGCGTGAAGACGCATGGGAGGCCATCAATATCAATTGGGGTCCTGAAGGAAAATGGCTGGAAAGTAACCGCCAGGGTAAAGACGGTAAACTTGAAAAACCGCTTGCTGCGACCGTGATGGGCTTAATCTATGTGAATCCGGAAGGACCAAACGGCGTTCCAGATCCTCTTGCTGCGGCTGAAAAAATTCGAGAGACTTTTGGGCGTATGGCCATGAATGACGAAGAAACGGTTGCCCTAATTGCGGGCGGGCATGCATTCGGGAAAACACATGGAGCTGCACCCACCAAATATCTGGGGCCAGCACCAGAAGCGGCGAGCATAGAACAACAAGGCTTTGGTTGGAAAAACAGTTACGGCAGCGGCAAAGGGAAAGATACAATTACCAGTGGTTTAGAAGGTGCCTGGACCATAACCCCTACCCAATGGAGCCATAACTACTTGCAAAACCTGTTCAATTTCAATTGGGTTAAAACCAAAAGCCCGGGGGGAGCAACCCAGTGGGTACCTGAGAATTCGAATGCCTCATCAATGGTCCCCGACGCCTTTGACCCCAGTAAAAGGCATGCACCGGTCATGCTGACCACAGACCTGGCACTAAAATTTGATCCCGTTTACAGTAAAATTGCCAAGCGTTTTCTTGATAACCCTAAAGAGTTTGATGAAGCATTTGCTCGTGCCTGGTTTAAGCTGATTCACCGAGACATGGGGCCACGCTCGCGTTACCTTGGCTCTTTAGTGCCTAAAGAAATCATGATTTGGCAAGATCCTGTTCCGCCGGTCGACTACAAATTAGTTGATGCCAATGATATTGCTAATCTCAAGGGTAAAATCCTCAATTCGGGATTGTCCACACCCGAGCTGGTAAAAACTGCTTGGGCTTCCGCATCCACTTTTCGTAGTACTGACATGCGTGGCGGGGCAAATGGTGCGCGAATTCGCCTGGCTCCCCAGAAAGACTGGCCGGCTAATGATCCTCAGGAGTTAGCAAAAGTATTAAAAACATTGGAGAGCATTCAGAATAACTTCAATAATGCTCAAGCCGATGGGAAAAAAATATCTCTTGCGGATTTGATAGTTTTAGGTGGTAATGCCGCAATTGAACAAGCGGCCAAGCAAGCTGGCTACGACATCATTGTTCCTTTCACACCAGGACGCACGGATGCTACGCAAGCGATGACTGATGTGAAGTCTTTTGAGGTTCTTGAACCTACGGCAGACGGATTTAGAAATTATTTTGATAAAAGCAACAACATGTCACCACCAGAAATGTTGGTGGAAAAAGCCAGTCTGTTGAAATTAAGTGTCCCAGAAATGACGGTTTTAGTTGGTGGTATGCGTGTACTTAACGCGAACACCGGACAAAATCAATATGGTGTATTCACTGACAAACCTGGAACTTTAAATAATGACTTTTTTATCAATCTGCTAAACATGTCAACAGAATGGAGGAAATCAAGTGAGACAGAGGGGGTTTATGAAGGTTATGATCGCAAAACTGGAAAACTGAAATGGAAAGCGACTTCGGTTGATCTCATCTTCGGCGCAAATTCTGAGTTAAGAGCAGTCGCAGAAGCCTATGCCACCGATGATGCAAAAGAGAAATTTATACAAGATTTTGTTAATGCCTGGGTTAAGGTAATGACAGCCGATCGCTTCGACATCAAAGCGGCAAAAACCAACATTAACAGTTAATCCTCATTCCTTCAGATTTAGGGTGACAAACTGTGGCTAAATCATCGTTTGTTACCTTAAGTCCCGAATCATAAGATAAGCCCTGACTTATGAATGGCTTAACAAAGCCTTGCCTATGCCCTCTCTTGAACTATACGTTATATGGCTTTGTTACACTCCAAATATTCGTCAATTTGTACTTGAAAAAATCTGGCTTAACCCAATATCTTGCATGTGGCTTTCATATTCACCAATGGGAGACAACCACTTTAAAATAGATCTATTGCATAACCTGATTTTTTTGTTTTAGGGCAAGGCGCTAACGTTTTGATGAGCGAAGTTTACATGCAGTAAATGAGCACCGCAGAAACGTTGGCAACACAGCAATACAATCAAAGAGGCAGGTTATGCAAGAGATCTAATGAGTGGATTGAAGTAAGAATATCCATATTAATGGAGATAGAATTTTTTATAAACAAATCTTGTGAGGGGATTTTTCATGAAAAATAAACTACTTCCTAATTTAATCATCATCGCTCTTGCCGCTACGATATCTGCGAACTCCATGACCGTTCAGGCGAAACAAAATGATAAAATACAAAATACTAACGAACAATTAATCCAGGATCCATTTGATACCGATCCTTTTTTTCAATCACATGATGATGTTCTGCAGCAAATGCACAAAATGCAACAAGCTATGGATCAATTTATCAAAAGCCAATTTTCACAAATGCAAAATAGCCTTGCAAACGGACCTAATGACAATCTCTTTGGCAGTGCAAAAAACATTCAAATTACAGAGAATAAAGACGAACTTATTTATAAGATAAAACTACCGCAAGGTGCTGATAGCAAAGTGGATGTTTCTGTTAAAAATGGACAGTTAGTTATTAGCGCAAATGTAACACAGAAAATCACTCGTGAAGAAGCTAACAATAAAAGTGTCAGCTATTCTCAAAGCAATTACATGCAATCATTCCAATTGCCCCATGGTTATGATCCAAAGTCCATGGTCACAAAAATGAAAGACTCCAATTTAATTGTTACCTTTAAAAAACATACTTAACCGCATGATCAACTTAATTAAATAAACGGCTAAAAAAATTATGGGACAGGATTGATTACCTGGTTTAATACCAGCTGTGAACCTTGATTTCCTGACGCATTCGTTAGAGCAAGGAAATCAAGAGTCAGTACTTGAATTTTTTATTGCAATGACTCCTTGTCTTTGCACATAAAATTCAAGCCCCGACTCCATTGGTTCAAGTAATAAAAATAGCTGATTATTTTAACTGCGGCTTACCTAAGTAAGACTCCACCGTATTTATCGCCTCTTCTTCTGCAAGCACTTCATTATCTGTACTTAAGCTTATGATTTTATTAATTAATTCACCTGGAAGCTTGTTGAAGAAACAAGTGTTATTTGGATTTCTAAGGGCTTGGCCCAAAATCCTTGCAGCATAACGAACATCCGCATGGGCAGCATTAGACGATTGTGAAATACACGCTGGTGCATTAATACCAAAGTTATATCCCGGGGTATGCAACTTTTTATCATTAAAATAGACCGCATCCTGCCCCTCATAAATTGACCATGTTGCTGAAGGGGCGTGTCTCAGTAAGGTTAAAAAATGTTGACGTACTTCCTTATTAGGAAAGACTACCGCTAACTCCCCATTTTTTGCTGTATAGGTACTGAGATACAGCGTAGTGGGATTTTCAGGATAAGTTTGCGGACATGCTTTATTGGCATTGAATTTATCAGAAGATGCAAAATGAGATACGCCCCCCATTTTTTGAATAAATCTGTCTCTCCATTCTTGGGTAGGAAACTTTAGCGCAAGTTCCCCATTTTTTGCTTTATAAATAATAATTTTTTCTTGGCTTATGCATGCATGAAAATTTTGTAAATTTGTTAATAATTCCGGGTTATCCTTGGCATAGTGAGTACACATTTTTTGGAAATGATCTTTAAAAAAATCATTCACTAACAATTCCTTAAGAGCTATTTGTGGATCAGAATTCAATGCTTTTATACTGCTCATACCTGAAGTAGCTACAACTGGTACAAATTGACTGTTGTTTGCTATAGCTTTTAAAGCAGCTAGAGCATTGGGTATAATTTGCGCATCACAACGTAAAAGATTTTGATAACTTGTTGTAATAATATTTTGCAGCTCATTTAAGTGTTTTTCATATTTCTTAAGTAAAGCAAGCGCTTCTTTTTGGGATATCATATTTTCTCCTCAGGTTTTCGCATGGCTCGAAATTCTAACAGTAAATTATTAAATAAATATTAAATTAATTTTGCTCCAACCATTGCTTTTCTTCTTATAAGCTATCTACTTCTCAATAGTTATCGGTAGTTTTTTAAAGTAAAGAATGTTGCTATTTTCTGTCGCTCATATGAGGTTATAGGATCTGCTCTGCAAACCAGATAAGATATACTGTCTGTCACATCGGATTAGTGCAATTAATTAACAATTTTCTAATCTGATGATTATTGGGAAGGAGTTATGAATCAATTTAAAAAGGAGTTTGTTATGAAACCAGGTTATTTATTAGGCGCTTTGCTTTTATCTCCCATTCTTGCTTTTGCCAATTCTGATAACAACACAGATGGCCTTATTTTTTCGCCATTGCCGCAGAATAAAAATACCGTAGTCAGGCACTATAGCAATGAACAGGAAATGCCTAATCTTAGTCAAATGGCTCAAAGAACTATTGATTTTCCAACTCAAATTGTTCGAGTCAGCGGTAATCTTACAGGATTGGAACTGAGCTGTGATGATGTAGAAAATGAAATAGATCAAGTTTTTTCAAAAAAAATCTCCCCTAATCTGTTTACTTACAACACTTACGTCAGCTGTGGCTATGATGTAAATGATCCGGAACAGCACGCGATAAACTTCTCTATTCAAAGTTATTTCGATCCATTGACAGATAACGCTGTTGATTATTTAAAATCCTATCTGAAAGAATATAATGGATACAATTTATTCAATACGACAACATTACAAATTGAAAATGCCAAAGGCATCATTGTATCGATGAATCTTAATGCCGGTTTAAAAAGTAACCCCGATAAAACACCATTCACGCTTTATCGTCAGGATAGGAACAATTTTTATTTTAAAAGCAATTTTGACGTGAGAAAGGAATTAATTAGCGATATTTATCAACGATTTTATTCTAACGATCCTGATATGATTCTACCCTTTTTCGACAAATGGATTTTCTCCTATGCCGGATCAGTTTATTACTCCATCCTTATGGCATCCAATTACCTTGAATTGCAACCTGAAAGAATTTTCGTAATGGAAAATGAAGGGGATATCTTCGTATCCGATTTACGGTATTACTTTGCCAATCTTTGTATGAAGAGAAATCCTAATAAACATTGTTTGTAACTAATGAAATCAGCAAAAACCGTTTAGCGCGTATGCTTTCTAATGTGCGCTGCAGAGACGTTTGCAGCGCAGCAATGAAGAGACAGCTTATGCATGAGGACTAATATTATTCATCTGCATAATTCAATGGCTCCCCTTTAGTTATAAAGTCTGTTTAAAAACAACGGATGTAACGCGCGCTGTGGGAACATCATCAATAACTTCCTTGCGAATGAGGGATTTCGCACGCTCATTATCGAAAACGTCCTTGAGATCCATAATTTTGCCTGCAGGAATATTTTCCCTGTGCAACATTTCGAGAAGCTCACTGCTCTGGAGTTTCTCTGTTTGTTCAGCAATTAGTACAGCGAGTTGCTCCCGATTCCTCACCCTGTTTTGATTGTGCCTGAATTCGTCTTTTCCTGGTAAATCTTTTAGCCCAAGGATATTGCATAGTTTTACAAAATGCCTATCTGAGCCTATTGCCAGTATGATAAGCGCCCCATCAGATGTTTGGAACAATTCGCCATAGGGGGCAATATTGGGATGCAGTGATCCGATGCGCTGCGGCACCTGCCCAGTCATCAAGTAATTCGATGCCTGATTGATAAGACTGCTAACAGCAGCATCATAAAGGGAAACAGAGACAACCCTGCCTTTCCCGCTTTTTTCCCGCTGATAGAGAGCCAGAAGGATGGCTTCTTTCAGATGATGGGCTGCAAGGACATCGATTAAGGCGACGGGCATTTTTACCGGGCCGCTCTCCTGTGTCCCATTGATTGACATAAAACCGCTTTCACCCTGAAGCACAAGATCATAGGCAACGCGATCGCTTTCGTCACCGTAGCCATTGATTTTTCCAATGATAAGGCGCGAATTAATACTGTGTAGATGATCATCTTGTATACGCAGCTTTACATCATCTCCCTTCTTAAAATTCATGATTAAAATATCAGATTCTGCGATGAGATTAAGGAAACAGAGATAATCCTCTTGCTTCATGAGATCTAAAAACAAATATTCCTTTCCAAAATTAACACTAGCAAAATAAGCTGAAATCTCAGAATCAGGATCTTCTCCAGGGAGTTTCCATGTTCTTGTCACATCCTTATGTACGGGATGTTCGATTTTAACAACTGATGCACCTAACTCAGCAAAAAAAGTACCTACAGAGGGGCCTGCAAGAACCGAACTCAGATCAATGACCTTTAAGCCCTTTAAAATATACCTGTTTTCCATATCTCAATAAACATTCGTTGTTTTTACAAGCTTTCACATTGGGAAATTGCGCAAAACTGACCCAAGGGCCTCAAATCAATATCCTACCTTTAGCAAAGCCCCGACTGGAAAAACCATTCTTAAGTTACATTGCTTGACAGTTGTTTCACCAAATCATAAAGGAATGCATGAGCTTCATAAAAGGATTCGACACTAATCCGTTCATCACGACCATGGGCTCGGAAATCATCGCGATCTAAAAATAGCCCCATCACCCCATAGGTAGGAATTCCAACTGATCGCAGATAGCGCCCATCCGTTGCACCAGTAACCATAATTGGAATGGTAGGAACTTCAGGCCAATACCTTTGAGTGAGCTGAGTAATTGTTTTTAATATTTCAGGGCTAAGTGGAGAGCTCGGACCTCTGGACAATTTGCCAATGCGCTTTAGTGTAACCTCTGGGTCGTTGATAACTGTCTTTAAAGATTGCTCAACCATTTCAGGTGAATCCTCTGGAAGCACACGACAGTTTATGGTGACCGCTGCCAATTGGGGTAAAGCATTCATCGCATGCCCACCTTCAAGTAAGGTAGGGGTGCAGGTTGTTCGTAAAATGGCGTTCCATTGAGGTGAACTATCAGCTAAACGTTGCATAGCTTGCTTTGAGCCCTTGCTTGCTTCAATCATTTCTGTTTTCAGCGGTCCTGTCTCAATAGCAGCCATCTGTTTAAAATAAGCAGCAGTGACCTCATTGGTTTTTAAAGGAAAACTAAATTTCGACAGTCTTTCTAATGCCCCGGCAAGACGATAAATGGCATTATCATTGGTAGGCAGTGAACTATGACCGCCTTTATTACGAACCTCTAGATTGTAATTGACAATGTATTTTTCGCTCACCTGGATATTTTGTGATATTTTTTTCCCATTAGCCAAATCACCCCACCCACCTTCATTAAGTGCGAAATCTGCTTCGATTAAATTCTTGTGATTCTTAATCAGCCAACTAATTCCGTTGTATGGACTACTGCCTTCTTCATCAGCGGTCAAGGCAACAATAATATCGCGTTTGGGTTTAAATCCTTCCTGTTTAAATTGGATTAAGTTGGCTATCCAAATAGCCGCTTGCGCCTTATCATCCAAAGTGCCTCTGCCATAAAAATAGCCCTCTTTTTCAGTCAGTTGGAAGGGATTCATGCTCCAATCGGAAGCCTTGGCTTCAACAACGTCCGTATGCGCAAGTAATAACAAGGGTTTCTTGTCCCCGGTACCGCGATAACGCACAACCAGATTGGCTTTTTGCGGACTGGCTCCACCAACGAAAATGTCCTCATTGGAAAAACCAGCGTTTTTCAAGTACTTTACTGCCACCTCAACTAGCGGCGTTGTTGAGCCTGTAGTAAACCCTGATTGTATTTCGATAAATTGTTTATAAATAGAGCGAGCACGTTGTTGTTCATCCGCAGGGCGAGTAGTCTTCGCTTCTGTCAACCCAACAATCAGAGCCAGAGCAAGGGAAAATGAAATTTGAGTTATTTTTTTCGAAATCATAAAATGAAATCCATTCAAAGCATGACGCGTTTAAAGAGAAATCCACTATAAAGTAATCTGAGTAAAAATCAATGGTACCCGGGTTGAACTTGCCCTCAATGTTCTCTGAAAATTGTGCTTAAAGATCGATAATATTTTGTGTACACTTTCCACAATAAATTTCCAGGGATAGTCTCATGTATAAAATACACCATTATTTTTTATTTGGTGTTCTCGTTCCATTTATTAGCCTTGTTAGTCTATTCGCTATTTTCTCTTCTGACTTTTTAACCCTTACTACTTGGGCAAGTATTTTAGCGTCCGCCTCTGATATTGGCATCATTGTCCTTGGAGTTACTCTTCTGCTTATAGGAGGAGAGTTTGACCTCTCTGTTGGAGCGAATTTTGCTTTATCTGGCTTGCTATTCGGTTCACTTACGTTATTAGGAATCAATAGTTTTTTAGCTTTAATAATTGCTTTGGCAATAGGAGCCTGTATAGGATTAATAAATGCCGCATGCACCGTCTTTTTTAAAATCCCCTCATTTATTGTAACTTTGGGAAGCATGTTAATTTTACGTAGTCTTATCCTTTTATACACCCAAGGTTTGCCTGTATCTGTTGAGGACGCAAATGGTGTTATGCAAGTATTGGCAGGTGAATTATCACAAAATTTATTGTCTTCTTTTATTTGGTGGTTTGCTATTGGTTTTTATCTAATCTATCTTCTTAATTGGACAAAACTGGGAAATCATATAATTGCCACTGGTAACAATTGTGATTCCGCTTATCTATCTGGCATAAATACAATTCGAGTTAAATTCTTTTGTTTTGTGTGCTGTGGGATAATAGCCGCATTTTCCGGAGTAACTCAATTTAGCCACCTTAATAGTATATCCCCCATTGCGGGTGAACAATATGAATTATATGCCATAGCAGCTACCGTAATCGGTGGTACCTCACTAAAAGGGGGTCAAGGATCCATAATAAGTACACTATTGGCTACTTTATTATTAAGCACCGTAGATACCGGCATAGTACAAATTGGTGTTTCAACTTATTGGTATCGATCTTTTATTGGACTTATTTTAATCTTTGCGATGACTATTAATGTTTATCTGAGGAAATCTGACTCATGATAAATAGCCATCAAACTCAATCTTTACTCAGGTTAGAAAATATTGAAAAAAGTTACGGCTCCCATCGTATTCTCAATAAAGTATCCTTTTGTTTATATCCCGGGGAAATTACTGCTTTAATCGGTGATAATGGAGCAGGTAAGTCAACCCTGGTACAAATAATTTCAGGTTATATTCAAGCAGATAAAGGAAATATTTATTGGCAGGAGCAACCCTTATGTTATAGCAATCAATATAATGCTCCATTTGAAATGAGACGCATGGGTATACAAGTTGTCCATCAACAATTAGCTCTTATTGATGAATTATCTATATGGCGTAATTTCTTTTTAGGTAATGAAATAAATAAAAAAATAGGTCCTTTCAAATGCTTAAACATAGGGCTTATGCAACATATAGCAAGTCAGTCCCTGCAAAGCTTTGGGCTTATACGCCCTCCCAATATTGATCTGCCAGTCAAAAAATTATCTGGTGGTGAACGCCAAATACTAGTCATTTGTCGCGCAAAATATTTTAATGCAAAGCTACTTATTCTTGACGAACCAACCAGTGCTCTCTCACCTGCGCAAGCAGATAAAGTGGTTCAGATCATAAAAAATATAGCTCAAGCAGGAGTTGCAATTGTTTTTATAACTCATAATCTAGCTCATGTACAAAATACCGCACACAAAGTGATCAAGCTCAGTTGCGGAACAATAGAAATAATGGAATTAACTAACACGCTCATTAAGGGTTAAACTATGAAAAAATTGGCATCAACTCTTTTGTGTTTCTCGCTACTGATAAGCGCCTCTGTCTTCGCGAGAGATAAATATTATTTGATCACCCATGGTTCACAAGATCCTTATTGGACATCTTTATTCCAGGGAGCAAAAAAAGCTGCTGAAGAACTGAAAGTCGATTTACAAATTTTAGCTCCTCCAGGGGCCAATGATGTACCCAAACAAGTTCAATTCATAGAGAGTGCGCTGGCTACCCATCCTTCCGGAATTGCTACTACCATTCCTTCAGACACCGCTTTTAGCAAAAGCCTCCAAAGAGCAAATAAGCTTAATATTCCTGTTATTGCCGTTGATACCAAACCAAAAGACAAAACAAAAAATCCTTACCTGGTCTTTTTAGGTTCTGATAACCTACTCGCAGGCAAGAAACTTGGTGAAAAAGCTCTGGAATTAACTCCAAGCCCTAAAAGAGCACTAGTTCTTAACCCACAACCCGGCCATATAGGGCTCGAAAAGCGTGCCTATGGAATTAAGACCATTCTTCAGGATAAAGGAATCTTTTTTGAGGAACTTGATGTAGGTACTGATCCGAATCAAGTACAATCCAGAGTCAAATCTTACTTTAAGATACATCCAGAAACGAATATTATTTTTTGCCTAACCTCACAAGCGCTAGATCCACTTGGACAAATGTTATTACACCCCGACAGGTATGATTTTAATTATCAACCTCAAATCTATTCCTTTGATAAAACACCCAATACTGTTTCTTTAATTCATAAAAAACTGGTCAATTATGTAATGGATCAACAACCATTTCTGATGGGTTATTTAAGTATCACTCAACTGGTATTAATGAACCGATATCAATTGAATCCAGTAAATATCAATACTGCAATGTAAATATAATTACAGTATATGTGTTATATTCCAGCCAATGACTTGTTGCTTTTTGATAGTGCCAGGGGTAATTTTGAACGCTTCCAGGAAACCACTTGCAATCAAAATCACAAGGAAAATTAAGTACAAACCATTCTATATTGGAATGACATATAAGCGATTGGTTCAAGGATGCAAACTCATTTGGCATCAATATCGCCCTCAATTTATCGTTGAGAACGATATTAATTTAATAGATATGGTGAACTCTTTAAGTATATGACATGGAGGAAGAAACTACTCCTTCAACCCCCACTACTCTACCCGCAGACAATTCAGGAGATAGAACCGAGTCAAGTATATTAGGGAATAACGCAAGACGTTCATTTTTATGTAAACAATGTTCACGGTGATTCAAACGCGCAGCGACTTGGAGTGCTGCCGTAATACCACTCTCATGCGAATCATTAAATCCAGCAAGAATACCACCAGGCCATAAACCAGCCTCACCTTGAGCGGCATGTAAGGCCTGCTGCGCTTCATAGTAATTTTTATCCATCACCGGGTGTTTATAATGCACTTCTCTCAGCACATTCTTAGGCATTGCTTGCCCGGGCAAAACCCAGGTTTTCATTATGGGTATTTCATCTTTATTAAATTTCCAGGGTTTGCACATGGTATTTGCTGATTGAATCCCATCAAATCGGCTGTGCACAACTGTCCTATAAGGAGACAGGTATTCAGGGTCCTGATGAAATACTACTGTCGTGTCATAATAAGTGACATTGGCAAGTTTTTCACGCAACACTTTTATCGTGTTACTTTCAATACCAGACAGCAGTTCACTAGTTACATAAGCCGGTGTGGAGATGACTACATCATCATAAATCATTGGGCTTCCAGTGGCATCACAAATGAATGTGCCATCCCTTTTCAATAATTGATATTTTATTTTTCCATCAATTGTTATTGGTATTAATTTTTTTATAGCTGTATTAGCGTTAAATTGAGTATTGGTGCATTGCGCCACCATTTTATCAACATAGCTGCTCAAACCTTCTGGCGCATCAAACCAATTCATTCCTGCAGCAAGATAGTTCATGGCATAATGGGCACCAAATGTTTTTATTGTTTCAATTGATACTCCCCATCCTGATGCAATCAAAGGATACAAGAACTCCTCAGCAAACTTGTCTATAGGTGAAAGTGTGTGCACACATTTCTCTTTAAACTCTTTTATAAATTGCTCTAATGTTATTAAATTATCTGGATGCAGTAATTTGTTCCTGGCATCCATAATTAAGTGGTTCATTTCAAGCAAATTGTACATTTCAGTGAGTAGAGTATCCACTGAAACACGGGTTTCATTCTGTTTCCTTCTCTTGCCAAATAAACCACAGGATAAGGTATATAGAATTGATGAAGTGTCCTCGGATCTGCCACTTGATGTATGATACAAAGGGGGTAAAACAATATGATCCTTTTGTTTCAGATCGTCAAAATCCATATTTAATTCAAACTGATCTAAAGCCACCCCCAGATATTGAAACAAGCGATGCACATTGGGATACAATGTGGGTGGTCCTATGAATTCTGCCCCTCCTTCCAGAATTACATTATTAATTTTGATGCTGTGGATATGCCCGCCCAAGCGATCATTTTCCTCAAATACAGTAACATGAAATTTTTGTTGGTTTTCCAAAGCCCAGGCAGTAGTTAATCCTGTTCCACCGCCAATTATCGCAATATTCGTTACTTGTTTAGTCATTTTAAAAGTCCATTTCTAAATACCAGGCTTGTAAACTAAATGGTTAGAATAAAAAAGTAAATAAACTTTCGGTGATTAATCGAGAAAAGATAAACGCAAGCTGCTTCAACTGCATCGCTTCTTTCCAATTTTGGTCTGTTTGAACCAACCTCATCGAATTCTGCAGCGAATACTTTGACTATTCAAGAAAGAAGAAACCTGTTTGATGTAAAATAATTCTGCCATTGCTAACCAACCCCAGTGGTTAGCAATTCAAATACCTTTAAATCGTTTATCATGATATAATTTTGAGCATATTTATGTTTAATGGTAGATACTATATGAAAAAATCATCTTTTTTTGATTATTCCTTTTTTACCACTTCAGATACCAAAGAGGAGTTTCCTCTTTTTCCTGAAGAAGGCATGGATTGTTTATTTGAAAAACTAGGTTCGCGCATTACATCTAAAAAAGCTGGCAATACTTATTTTATCACGCCCGCTGATCCATCTATTACTATTCAAAAAGGTAACGATGGGGTTCATGAATATTATCACCTGTTACTTAATAAAGAAGTCATTGCTGTATCATCGTTCGTTAATCACAAAACCACAATTTATTTAGCTAACATCATTAAACAACTGGAACCAGAACGCATCGGTACGCCTGTAGATTTTGACTTTTTGGATGATACAGATGAAACAGATTCAGTGTTTTCAGATACTTTGGATAATACAGAAGGTAACTTAGATCAAACGCCCTCACCTCGTTAGTCATCATCTTCAACGAATTCAAGGAAAACCAGCATCTTTCTTATTACTAATCATAAACTGGTTTTGCCCAGTCGTCTTCATAACAAGTGGTGCTCTCTCTAACCCTATAGATATAAGAAGCATCAATCGATTTGGTATAAGGATGTTCTTTAAATAAATTATCCGATGAGTTTAGGACAATCTCTTTCATCAAACCTGTTTTTGATGAAAGATGACAACTTGATTGCAAAAGATAGCTCATAAATTCCGGATAGAGTTCAACCAACTGAGCAAGGCTTTTATTAAATGGATTATCGCAACTACCGAATTTAGCATAAAAGTCTAAATAACGTATGGTGTAAGCACGTAATGCGACTTTCTCTTCTTCCCCATCTACTTCCTTAGTGTATTTTTTTCTTAAAAGCGAAATTAATTCGCCGTAGAGCGTATTAAACTCCATTCTTGCTTCAAGATTATCCTGAGGTATGCTGAGATAAAAGGGGTTAACTAATTCTTTATTGTGAATTGTTATTTTTCTTATGCTGCAAAAAGTTACAGCTAAAGCGACATGCTCTCTTTCTCGTTCCATTCGGCCAGGCAAATTGAGCTGGTTTTTACTAAAGGTTGCATGAACATCTACAATATAATCAGAAAATAAAACAGGATCGATTGTTATAAAACATCCTTTCCCCCAATCTAATGCAATTTGAGGATCCTCTGACATACTCACCATATGAAAATCATTAGATAGGTTAGTTAATTTGTGCAATCTTATTTGTTCCATATCCACAACTTCAGGAAAATTTTGACAAAAAACTCCTGTAACCAGAGTAGGCAAAAGAAAAATTATATCTGCAAGATTATTATCACCTCGATATAATGATTCGATTGCAGAGGGAATTTTTACAACATTTGAAAACTGCACACCTGACGAAGATTTTATATTTTTATTTGGGAAAAATGCTGGATATTTACTATACATAATCTGTTTAATGAACCGAAAATTTGTTCAACAATATATCACATTGATCTCAAAATTAAAATAACCAATCGGTAGTCTTAGTAGATTCTTCTTGATCGCAAGCTCTAAAGAATAAGCCAGGACTTACGATAAACCGCAAGGTCGAGGCAAAAAATGTTTTTAATGAGGGATTTTAGATAAACTAAATGACCGAATTAAAAACTTTTTTTAACAAAGAGATTGGGGTTTTTCGTAAGTCCTGTAAGCATAAATCCATGCAACGTACCAGGTTGAATTTTTAGTATCTGCCCTCATTTTGAGAAATAGGAACAATAAATGAGGTGATAAGAAATGATAAATAACCTGAAAACTTTTATCTTGCTAGCCTCTCTAACAGCATTGCTAGTTGTTATTGGGGGATTGCTTGGAGGCTCAACAGGAATGCTGATTGCATTAGTATTTGCAGGAGTTATGAATTTTTCAGCTTACTGGTACTCCGATGTTCTTGTTTTGAAAATGTATAATGCAGAACCCCTGCCGAATAATCACTTTGTTTACAATATTGTTTCAGAACTTGCTTATAGGGCAGGAACTCCTGTACCCAAAGTTTATTTAATTAATAACCCTACTCCAAATGCGTTTGCAACAGGGAGGAATCCGGAGAATGCCAGTATCGCTGTTACAACGGGATTACTGGATAGGCTCAATAAAGAAGAAATAACAGGGGTTTTAGCTCATGAACTGGCTCATGTAATCCACCGCGACACTTTAATTAATGTTGTAAGTGCAACAATAGCAGGAGCGATTAGCGGGATTACCAATATGTTCATGTGGCTTTCCATGTTTGGCCACAATTCAAATAATGAAGAGGGTGTCCATCCTGTGGTTGGCATGATCATGATGATAGTGGCTCCCCTGGCGGCAGGATTGATTCAAATGGCTATATCACGCTCCAGGGAGTTTGAAGCGGATGCCGGTGGAGCGCGTATTTCCGGGAATCCGCAGTGGCTTGCCAGTGCCTTGTTAAAACTTGATCAGGCTAACCATGAGCAATACTTTGATAAAGCAGAAACGCACCCTGCCACTGCGCATCTGTTTATCATTAACCCATTAAACGGTGAAAAACTGGCTAACTTATTTTCAACCCATCCATCAACAGCAGAGCGGGTAGCAAGACTAAGAGCCATGTACTAATTGACAGGGTCTTGAAGTTTCTCCGAGATAATGGGCAACTGTATCATCAGACTCGATATTGTTTTTCCTGTGAGGATACTGCGCTTTTAGCTTCATTCAGCAAGCTATCCTCTTCAGAATTTAATAATTTTTTTGCATGCGTAATATCATGGTGAGATTGATCACTTCCTGTAATAATATAATCTTTTATTTCAGAAAATTTTAAGTGTCCAAACTGAATTTTTGATATTATTTCATCTGGAATAAGATAAAGACCACATGGTGGTTCGAACTCATCAGAGGTAATTTCTTCTTCCCAAGGCCTTTTCATTTTCTCAACTAACTGGGCATAAAAGTAATCCGTAGTGAGAGGGTCATTTATAGCCATTCCAAAGAAATGAACATCATTTACCTCTCCTTCATACTGACCAAAAAGATAGGGAGTGGGTAAGCTGGCTGTCTCAAATTTTAAAAATAAAATATCATTATCTGAGTACAATCCTTCATATTGCACTAACTTCATAAGCCTTAGAACGTTTGTTGCCCGAACAGATGCCTTGACTTGATCCGCAAGATTTTGCTCTTTTTTGGCTATATCCAAGGCTTTATTAAAACAAGCCATTACAAATGGATCATCCTGTTTATCATTTTTCTCTAAACATAATTCAATTACTTTTATTTTAACTCCGCAAGCTCTTAATGATTCCAATGCAGAACTGGATTTATCTTCACAAGCCCTATTTACAAATAAGGTGATCGTATCCTCCGGCCGAGTTTCTTTTTGCCACTTTAATCTCTCTACAATTTTCTTAGGTATCTCTCCCTCAGGATTGATCCATATTTTTGAGTGCCTGTTTAGATCTATACGTGGAGATTTGACAAACATAGTACTTTATCCTCGTTATACCCAGTATATCTCAATAAAGCGGCTATTTTAGGATTTATCAGACTCAAAATAAAATAATGTCCTGGAATAATAAACTGATTTTTATGAGTCTATCTTTTGAATTAAATAATAAAAATAATATTTTTTATTCCAGTGCTTGCACCGGCGAGCAAATTTTCCAAGCGCTTGCAATGCCGGATTTTTAAAGCGAATCCTCCACCAGGGAAGAAACATGAGGCCCATTGAACTGGCCACATTAGCCAGCTCTGAAGTAAAGTTGATTTTATCAGGTCCCAAAAGATATTGAGCTAATTGGTAAAATCCTTTCTCATTGACAATTAAACGCTGATAAATTGATGCCTGGACCATTTTAGTAATATTATGCTTTTCAATGATGCGTAAATTTTTCCTTGTCTTCACAAAAGCTTCTAATCGCTCCGCTTGTTGCTTCACATCAAAATGAACATCTGCATAACAAAAAAATCCGTTAGGCGCTAAAACCCTCTCTACTTCAGAAAAAAAATGCTCGATTTGAGGATAAAGATGTGAACTTTCAAGGTTAGTTACAATATCAAAACTTTCGTTTGCTACAGACATATTTTCTGCATCGGCCTGCATATAATTAATTTTATCTTCTGTGTAAAAACTATGATTGGAATTAGTTACGAGCTTGTTGACCAAATCGATGCCTAACGCGTATCTTGCTTTTAATAATTCAGTACTTATTTTCAAACCGACGCCATTACCACAGCCTACATCAAGTAACCTTTTATTAAAGAAATGGATTTTTATTAATGGCCTTATCAAATAAAAAAGTAGCGATTGTCCATAAACATGAGGGAAAAAACCCACTTTAGAAAAATCAAAATTTAATGCCGATAATTCCCCATATATTTTTTTATCACATAATCCCCAATTCAAAAAAACTCGGTCATAAAGCCTATTAGCCCAACTTTGGTAACTCTCTTGAATATTGGATTTAATGAATTTTGCATCCGATGCATTTAAACAGACATGGTGTATTGCATTACCTATTCGCTCATTCACTTCACCAAAACTTTTGGAGTTGTTATCCATTTTTTATTTTTAAATAAATAATATAAGTATAGGCAAATTTGTAATCGATGGACACCTTGTTGATTAGGCTAATGAATCAGTCATTTAAAATTCAAGTGCATAGAACACTTCTCACTATTGAAAAATATTTCAATGGTAGTTCAGCAATAGAAACTCTAAAATGTCTGGATAACTAATTTCGACTCCATGCTTCGAATTTTTTCGTAATCCAATAAAATGGACTCCCTCTCTCCAGCCAACCCAATAATTCCAATACTCGTTAGATAATCCACTGTTTGTGGAACAAGATCACCATTTTTAAACCAAATGTGCTTGTTAAGAAATGTCGGTAATTTAGAAATGTCAGCGAAGGCTTCCGCATTTGATATTTTGCCTTTAGCGGGTGATTTCAAAAAAACTGGCACAACCGTTTTTTTAAATACGTATTCCTTTGTTGAGACATCCCCATCAACATAAATCTCTACTAATTTATCGGCTTGACTACTACTAGTCGCTTCTCGAGCAAAGCCAACCACTGGACCACCGCACATTCTAGCGCCTGTTTCTATGAGGCGAGGCCCGTCCTTAGTGAGCATGATTTCATTGTGAGCAGCTCCCCAGCGAATTCCCAAGGCATCTAATGCTTTTTGCGTATACTTAAATAATTCACCATACATTTCGTCACTATAAGGTACAAATTCGACATAATCGTAAACCGTTTTGCGATTATTAAAGGATGTTTTATTGTATTGGATTAAATGCGCTAAATAGTGTTTTCCATTGACACTCACCGTACCTACAGCAAATTCTGTTCCTATTGCCTGCTCTTGCACAACAACGGTTTCATTATTTTTCCCGGTAATTTTAGATGGCTCAGATAAAACCTGGCTGAACGCTTTTTTCCACTCCCCTCTGGCTGGAATGTGAAAGACCTTATCACTGCCGGCTGATACCGGGGGTTTAATTATAAGTGGAGAATCAATTAATCCGTTTGTCCTAATCCAGGCTTCCGCTTCATTTTCGGATGCCGTATTGAGCGTCTTGAGGGCAGGAACTCCTGCTTTCTGCAAAGCTTCTTGCATCAGAGCCTTGTGTAATCTATTCTGTGATTTTTCAGGATCATTGACAAACTGTGGTGTTAGAGCGATGGCTAAAACTTCTGCGAGAGGAACGCCCTCCTCGGTGCCGGGAATAATAGCAAGAGGGTCGTATTTTCGAAGCACCTCCACAAGATTTGGTTGGTCTGGAATAATCTCGACAAAGTCGGAGATTTGCATTTTTGCTCCAAACCCAATCCAATCCTGATTTTTAAGAGTGATTGCAATAGCAGGTATCCCCCGAGCCTTAAAGGCAGGAGCCAATTCTATTCCTGATGATAATGGGTCGACGAGGACAACGGGTCTGTTCATGTATTATTTACCTTATTTGAATTGTTAATTATTAGCTGACCTATCAATACGAAGAGTAGTAACGTTGCGGCAGGAAGAGGAAGGTAGATTTCCCTGAATCCGTAAGAAATGATTAAGCCACCAAGCAGCGTTCCCAAAGCCGATCCCAACCCTAAGGCTGAAGAATTGATAGCAGCCAGAATGGTTCCCTGATTTTCATGTAATTCATATAAAATGTGCTGCTGAGGAGTCGCTATAGCCCACCCGAATGCACCCCACATAAAAAAAGGGATTAATCCCAGGTAAGGCAAGCTCCTGGTGAATGGTATAGCAATTAGCGCGAGCATAAGACCTGCTAAAATTAAGGCCATAATAAGCCGTGGCTTACCTGTTCTATCGATAATAACCCCAATCAGTGAGCTTCCCAAGAATCCTCCCACTCCCCAACTCAATAAGGTCATGCTGAGTGAATTAGGGGATCCTGATTGAATCAAAGTGACATACGAATAGAGTCCCAAACTGGCTACAGCGGTAACACAAGTGACTCCAATCACCGAGAGCGTTTTTCGATCGAGTATAAGGTGCAGTCTGAGTCCAAATGACGGAGACTTGGGTAGTCTTATATCAGTGTTTTGCAATGAAAAACCAATCAATGCAAGCAAACTTAAAATAATAAGACTGGCAATCGATAGCTGCCAATTAAACGTTGAAGACAGGTAGAGTCCAGCAGGGACACCAAATACTACACCTGCACTGTTAGCACTCCAGACAAAACTTAAAACACGCCCCTTGGCAGATGGGCTGACAAAATAAACTGCAATGCTGATACATAAGGGAGTAAAGATCCCAGTGCCTGCTCCTGCAAGAGACCTTCCAATTAAAAACAGTACGATATTTTCAGAAAGTAGTGTTATTAAATTGCCAAATAGTAACAGAGCCAGTGCGAGCTGAATAATGCGTTTTACCGGCTTATTAGCAAAGAGGATAGAAAAAAATGGTGCCGAAAGCAGATAAGTCAAACTGAATAGACTCACGCCTTGCCCGACTACTGCAACAGGTTGTCCAATCGTTTGGCCTATTTGTGGAAGAAGACCGGCAATCAGAAATGTGTTGCAGCCTACTGTAAACATTCCTATTGCCAAGAAAATCAGATTTTTCAGCATAACCATCCCATCTCAAATAAGGACTCCATTTTATCTAGTGGTGCGCAAGAGTGAATGTAGGAATCAGGCCTTACTAAAATGGCCTGATTTTTATACTTTGTGTTATTTGTCCAAAAATTTTCCTGGTATTGGTTTGGATATATTTGAATGACTTTTATAAACTCTGGAGGCTGTAGCTCGACTTCACAATCACCAAAGATAAGCAAGGTGAATTTCATATAATCCAGAAGAGAATAAAGTCGTGTTTTGACAATGCCGTTACAAATTTCAAAATCAAAGAGCCGAGAGCCACGAAAACCTGATTCTCCATAACGAATCCCCATCCCGGTGATATTTCCCGCACGTCTTTGTACAATCTTTACATAGTCTTGGGCGTGAGTTCCATTAGGCGAATACTTGGTCGAACGCACAAGCTCACCCGAAGTCTCTATCACACCGCAAGCTACTGGCTTGCGCTCTTCTTCATAACTTTGCAAAAGTTCTTTAGGGACTCCGCAATGCATGACCATGTGTAACTTCCACATGAGATTAAAAGCGTCTGCAAGACCGGTGTTGAGGCCCTGTCCACCGTTTACCGAATGAATATGACATGCGTCACCGGCAAGAAAAATACGATCCTGAATGAAAAAATGCTCTGCTACAGATTCTTTGACCGAAAATTGTGAAAACCAGACAATGTCCTTAAAATTTAAGGAATGAGGCCGCATGGCATGGTTAATTTTGCTAATTGCTTCCTGCAAGGTAAAATCTTTGGTATCCATTCTTACGTAAAACCTGTCGATTTCCCCTTCCCTTGGAATCCAGGCCACATCTGAGGTTTGTGCCTGAAATACGATGATTTCAGGAACTTTTGGAAAATCGGTATCAATCATGCCATCGATTACGGCCCATATAATTTGTGGCCGTATGATCTCAAAAGGTATAGCAAAGTGATTGCGAACAAAGGAACGAGCCCCATCGGCTCCGATGACGTAGCGTGACTGAATACGCTCTCCATTGGCAAGAGTCGTAAGACATCCTGCTTCATTAATCTCAATGTTGACAATCGCTGTTGAACGTTTTACTGCTGCTGCAGTCTCTCTCAGTTTCTTATCCAACAGTTTTTCTACGTAGGATTGACCAAGCATAAGGAAATGTTTATGCAAACAACCTTCTAATTCCTCCCACCATGACGATTGTCGGGAAATAAATTGTCCGTCTGCCCATACAGAACTGGTGTTGCAGGTCTTTCCTAAAGGATACAGTTCATCAAATAAATCGACTAATTCAAGAAGTTGCAAAGTGCGCGCGTTAAGGGCATCCGCTCTACCGACCTCTAAAGGGCCATCAGACTTATCGACAATTACAGTATGGATACCACAAAGTTGTCCCAGATAGGCACACATAAGGCCTACTGGACCCGCGCCAGCAATCACAATGTCTGCAACTTGTGCGCTCATTCATAAGACTCCAGACCAGGGTTATCAAAAGGCGGATTACTCAAAACATGAACGCGTTGGATATGACGAGGCGACTTGGAAACAAATCCTTCTCTACCATGTAATAGCGAGAAATTATCTGCAATGACGATATCTCCTGTTTGCCATTCGTGGGCATAGAAATTATCCGGGGAGTAAAGCGCTTTTTTTAAACTTCGGTGGAAAAAATCCAACTCTTCCTGGTCAATACCAGTAAATTCAATATTGGGTGGGTTTACAAAATGCCCTCTCTCCTCAGAGGGGGGTTCATTGTAG
Source organism: Legionella pneumophila subsp. pascullei (assembly GCF_900637585.1). Taxonomy (NCBI): domain Bacteria; kingdom Pseudomonadati; phylum Pseudomonadota; class Gammaproteobacteria; order Legionellales; family Legionellaceae; genus Legionella; species Legionella pneumophila. The sequence goes on along the minus strand of NZ_LR134380.1, from coordinate 221,744 downwards.
CGAATGACTGCAAAATCCTTTTGAGGGTGCCTCGTAATAATTGGCGATACCGTCTTGCTGCTATAAAATTCCATTTTTCTTTGATAGGTCCCAGTTACCTTATTCCATAATTCCTTGACTTCGGAAGTGGCGAACTGTAACGCTAAAATTGTGTTTGAAAAAGTAGTCCTTCCTCCTTGTCCAGGCAAAGGCGCCTGGACACAATGAAAAATCTGATATTCAGGCACGTGAGGTCGATACATACCATCCCAATGCAGGGGCATGTAACTATGATCAAAAATGTGATCTTCCGGGTCTTCTTGCTCAATTAACTCAAGTACCTTGCCAAATGGCCAAAGGCTAACTTCTCCCCATAATTCGCAATAATTAGAAAAATCCTCGGTATTTTGAAATGCGTCAAAGCCTCTTAATACAACGAGTTGATTCTTTGCAAATAAATGGCGCAAATTCTCTATATCGACATCAGTCACTTTTATCTGTTCGTTCATAGGCTCCAGGAGCACACCAAATGGTTTTATAGGAGTCACTTGATAATTCATATCACACCTCTGCCATTAATTGATAATGACTGTGCCGACCATCAGAGGCGCAAACTAATTTTGCGCCTAAAGCCTCCGCTTCCGAGCGTTTCAGCAAGACATACCCTTTCCTGCTTTCAACAGCAACACCATGCCAAGGGGTCATCCAGCTTTCATTTCCTATTAACCGAATCCCTAATTTTTTTGATCCACAAGTTTGGGGATGAATGGACAGTCGAACCGCCTCGGGAAAACGTTCGGCAATGAGCGCACTCCAGGCATTACTTCTTCTTATAACCTCATAGGCTTTAGAACGAGATTCTTTTTGGATAGCAGTACGACTTTTGCTTTGCCCTGCATGCATGGCATCTTCAAATAAAAAACGAGTGATTCCGCTATACATACGATTGGCTTCTTGCTCATCGGGACTTGCTGAGGGTTTTGCGCCATTACGAATCTTTTGTTTAAGAAAGTCCAGGGACTGTCCATATCTTTTCATGAGTTCGTCTCGCATTTGTACAAAATGAAGATCTTTATAAAAATAATCAAGATTAAAAATGGACAGGTCTGCCAGGGACATTTCTTTTATAAGTCTATCCAGCTCAAGCTGGTAGGCTGTGACATCACTTTCATTCATTCCAACCACATCACTAAAAACCCGTCCATCGGAACACAGAATCATTTTAATTCCCGGTGTATAAAATGTTTTTATTCGCTGACAAAGTGTTCCCAAAAAATTAAGAGAAAGGCGTTCCGCATGATCTGGCAGGGGACCCAGAACTTTTTCAGGGTTGGGGGATTTTCCCGGGAAGGCCGGCAATATAAAAGTAACCGGTTCATTCTTTTTAACCGCCAAGATGATTTTTGGCAAATGGGGTGAAGCGCACTTTGGACACCCCGCACCACATAAACTGGTGGTCTCCGGGACACGACGAAAAATCATTACTTCAGCTAGTATTCTTTTGGCTATTCCCATAGCTGAGTCACTCTCTAATGACTTTTTAAGTACATAATCTTTAGGGTAATGATTCTCTGTAATTAAAAACGCTGTATTTTTCATTTTCCTTCCCTCCTGAAAAAGAGAGTACAGTTCCTCGACAGATAATTAAAATGATTTATTTTAATTGTTGTGATAAATTTTATTTATACCTAAAGTTAAGTTGATGATTTATGTCTTTATTATTGGATGATATAAAGTATTTCATAGCGGCCAGCGATACCCTCAATATGACAAGAGCTTCTGAAATTATTGGGATATCTCAACCCGCGCTTAGTTATTCTATAAAGAGATTGGAGAACAAACTTGGCGGACTGCTATTTATCAGGCTTAAAAATGGAATCCAGCTAACGAAACTTGGAGAAGAGTTTAAGAGGCGCTCTCATCGCCTGTTATATGAATGGGAGCAGGTGCAAAACATAGCGAATCCTGAATCAGGTTTTGTTCAGGGAAACTATACCATTGCCCTTCACCCTTCCGTCGCGCTTTACACTCTCCAGTACTTTATGCCAAAACTGCAAGTGAACTATCCTGGGCTTGGCGTTAATTTTATTCATGGTCATTCAAGAGAGATGACTGAAAAAGTGATAAGTTGGGAAGCAGATTTTGGTATTGTTGTGAACCCTATACAACACCCTGATCTTGTTATAATAAAGCTCTCTACTGATGAAGTAACAGTCTTTTATGCCAATGATGCACAAAATAAACTGATTTATGACAGAAAGCTTGCCCAATCGCAGTATATCCTTAAAAAAATAGGCAAAAAAGTAACTTTCAATGGTGTGATTAATTCTACCAGTCTTGAAGTTGTAGCCAAACTCACAGCCTTAGGCCTTGGGTATGGCATTCTACCTACCAGGGTCACCTATCCCTACAAACATCTGAAAAAATTAAACAATGCGCCTGTGTTTAGAGATGAGATTTGTCTTGTCTACCGACCAGAGAAACATAACAATCCTGTCAGTAAAAAAATTATTCAAATTATCAGATCATCCATAAGCAATGATAAGGATAAGGAAAACTATTTTGATTGAATTCAGCGACCGCACATTGTCATTATTCGGTGTTTATTATACTTACAACTTTATTTAGATCCCCCACTCACCCGAATATCACTAGCAACTAAACAAACAGAGTGTTATTCTTAGCAATAGTAAAAGAGCAATAAGTCTCACTGCTATTAAGTCAAGAATTAACTTCTTTTTGCCTGATGCAAGCATCTTGCTAACGAAGCTATTATTCTTTTAGCGGCATTTTGAAAGAGGACTAATGGATTAGCCATGTATGTTTTTCGCCGTTTTTCGAAGCATATTATTACTTTTATCCATTCGCTTGAGCTCGCTTTTCGATTTTTAGGTCATTTGGTTCATAGTACTCTCAAGGTTATTTTTGGCAAACTGTCCGTAGTCTGGCCTAACACACTAGAAATTATTTACTATTCTGGAGCACGTCTTGTTATTCTATTGAGTTTTATTGGTATATTATTAGGCATTACTGTTTCACAAACGGTTTATGTTCTCTTAAATCCCTTTCACCTGCATCAAAGAGTCCTTCCCATTGTGCAAAATATTTTAACCCATGAAATATTACCTGTACTTATTGGCTTCATTTTATGTATCCAGGCCGCCTTGCATCTGATTAACACCCGTTTGGAGCATTACCAAGAGAACCCAGAGGCAATCATCCTTGCTCAAGTATTACCAATCATTATAGGTATGATCATTACTTCCTTACTACTGTATGTTTATCTTGTATCCTCTATTTTTTTTAGTTTTTATCTTACTTTTCATTTTATGTTAGGGTTTACAAACAATGAATTTTTATCCTATATCGTCAACTCGACAACCTTATTTGATCTGATATACTCGGTCTTTAAGACATTCATTTTATGTATAATAGTCGGATTGACTTCTGGTTATTATTATTATGAAGCATCTATTAGACATATTTATTTGAGAAAAGCAGTTTCTCGAATTTTAACGCGTGGCTCATTCTGGCTGATCATTGCTAGTATGTATATTACTCTTACGTTTTAGGGACGACGTGCATAACGAACGATTCTATACATTAGTCGGTATTTTTATAGTAGGCGCCCTATGTTTAATGATTCTAGGTGGTACTTTTTTTTACATAGAATACAAACGCGCGCAAAAACAAACTTTTGTCATGTTTTTCAAAGGCTCTTTAAAAGGGCTAGTAACCACTGCCCCAGTAACCTATCGAGGCGTGAAGATTGGTGAAGTCAAAACCATAGAAATCACTGAAAACAAAGGGCACAATAAAGTGCTTATTCCTGTGTACGTCCAGTTTTTTGTCGAGAGGACCTATGGTTTTAGCCACGACCCTATTCACCTGCTTATTAATAATGGGTATGTAGCAAATATCACCAAACCTAACCTGTTAACCGGCATTGCTGAAATTGAGTTGATTAAGCCAACCCCCACTGCAATATTCACACAAACATACTACCATTCTTATCCTATTTTCCCGACTCACAATGCGGTTGAAAAATTTACATCTATGGAGGAAGCGTTTGAGGCCGCGAAAAAGGCTTTTGAAGACGTCAGTGAATTAGTTCGTTCCAAAGAAATCCAAGATACTTTAGAAGCTATACAAAAAGTTTCTGAAAATTTAGGGCAACTAGCCTCTAGCTTAAACCAAGATGTGCCCAGTGTTGTTGCGTATTTAAATCAAAGCTTAAAACAAATTACCAGTGCAGCTTACTCCACTCAAAATTTGACGGATTATTTGTCTCGATATCCTGAGTCTTTACTCCGAGGCAAGCGATGAAAAACAATAGACATTTTTTAAAATTCTATTGCATCAGAGATCTGCGTTGGTGTAGTGTTCGAGCCTCCTTTGGGGGCATCACATCCTCCTCTATTTCTAGCTATGTTGAACTTCGCAAAAAACCTGTGAAGTTCCTCTTATTATTGCTCATTGTCTTAACCCTCTGCGATTGCGGCCGAAGCAAAGAAACTCAATTTTATTTATTAACACCTATTCCCCCTCAAAAAGACAGTCGGCATTCCTATAATCATTTACAGATTGGTGTTGATGAAGTTAGCACCCCTGATTATATGAAAAAACCTCAATTAATGATTCACCAGACGCCTCATCATGTAACTCTTGAAGAGTTTAACCAATGGGCTGGGGCCTTGGATAAAAATATTACTCTTGTATTAACTACTAATCTTTCAACTCTAATGCCAGGAGTAGTCGTTCAGGCGTCACCTTGGAACAATAAATTCGATCCAGATTATCATCTTCAAGTAATGATTTCACAATTTGAAACTGATATTCATGGTAACAGTATTTTAAGAGCCGAATACCTTATTTATCGAAAAGAAGAGCTGATCCACAAAGGAAATGCTTATTACCATATTAAAGTCCCCTTAATCAGTATTGAAGCGCTTGTGCAGAGTATGAATACGAACCTTAATCATTTAACTGAAGAAATTGCACGTTTTTTTATAAAAAACACGACTAAGTAATATACTCATCGTGTCTTCAAATTTGAGGCGAACTCAGTTGTTACCTGCCTGAATCCACTGTTTGTGCTAGATTTGTTGATCATAAATTTCTCTGCAATTCGAATTCCCTCATTCTTCCATTCCGTTGAGTTTTTGCGACTCTGGGAGAGTACTCAATGTCAAGCGATAGTAGAGATGATGGCGGGAAGAAGTACAGCAAAAGGCATAGAGTACTTATTAAAATTTTCTCTGTAATCCTTTTGTTTGCTGCATTAACCTCTCTCGCCGATTATCTGGTGGATTATTTTATTGAAAGTGACACAAAAGTTGAAAACAGCATGCACATCGCCGCACTTTTCAATTTCAGTATTTTAATAGATTAGCCATTGATAAACGTTAAGAAGGGGATGGAATATAATCAACTGCTTCATCCAAAACGGCTAATCTCGGAGAAATACTATCGGTGAGTTTTTTAATTATCACTATATTTTCGATACCGTCTTTCTGCCTTTCCCATTGTCCGTCAATAAAACCATAGCTTTTCAAAGTATCATCATCGATTTTGCCGTAGGATCTTGCTTCGTATAATATTCCTGGTTTTGTCGATTTGGTAAATCTCTTATCTGTATCCACACTCTTTAGAGAAAAAAATGAGGTATTGATAATACTTGTTTGGGTTGGTTTTTCTGACTTGGTTTCTTGGCCTAAGTATCTTGTGGAGGTTGAAACCGGTTCATAATAACCTGCTGCATCGTTACTGCAGGTAAATCCAGCTTTTTCTAAAACGTCTTTTGCTGAAATACCATATTTTGTTTCATACTCTGTAACATCCACGCTATCAAATTGAAATACAAGATTAACGGTCAAATATCCAATTTCCCTCATTCTTCCATTGCGATGAATTCTTGCCATTCTGAGATCATTCTCAATGTCATAATTAGTAAGAGGAGACCATAAGCCAGGCATATCAGCCGTCATTTGAATGCCATATCTCTTTGTTTTTATTCCTTCTTCAGTCTTTTCAGCGGCGTCAAATAAGGCACGACAGACTGCTACTTCATTAAATCTTAAATTTTTTATGTAAAGTGTTGTCATTAGATAACCCAATTTATTGTAAATCAGGCATTTTATCCATTTTTGCTCAAAATAAAAGCGATTTTTCCTCATCCAGGTTTATTTAGAGAAGCTAATCTACCCAATTTATCTATAGGTGTCTTATGTGATGGTCAAAATCCTGTTGTGAAAATCTAAGCAAGCGTAATTAGAGTCATTTAAATTTTAAGTGACAAATTCTCTACGACAGACTCTCTACGTACCGCTGCTTATCAGCGGTATCCATAAAGCGGTCTTGATACCTCGGACCAGACCTGAATCTTCTACACATCTCTGAAAACCCATTACTGTACTGATCTTCAACGTTCTGTGACTTGTCCACGGGGCGTCGGTAGGGCTGTGATCAAGAGACAGGGACAAACCGAGGTACGCGGGCAGTCTGACAAATCATTTAAAAATCAAATAACTCTATCTGATCACCCATCGCTTTATGACAGCCACATATAACTATTTTATATAGTTCATATACAAATAAATCATTTTTGACAAAAACCAATATTGCCTAAAATAAATTTTAATTTTTTTCAGAAAGTAAATTATTTAGGCTATAAACCATGAAAGCAAAATATGACTCCACCGAGATTGGACTCCAAAATTTACCTCCGGAAATTAAGTTAATACTTCTTAAGTTTCTTGACGCCAGATCAAAACTTGCTCTTTCACAAACCAATTGTGGTTGGCGTGATTTAATTCTACACCTGACAGATACTGAAGAAATAACGAATACATTACTTCGTCTTGATAAAATAAAACATCGTCAAGAGATAGCCCAGATTATGTCGGCAAGAATTGCAGCAAGTTCTCTAGCTAAGTTATTCGAGGAATTGCTATCTATCAGTATCCCTTCGGCGTATGTATTTTTAATTTTCATAACCAAAAAACCTGTGGCATTTATTGAAATTTTAGCTGTAATCCTTATGTTTGCTGCATTAACCTCCCTCGCCCATGATCTGGTGGATTATTTTATTGAAAGTGACACAAAAGCCGAGAAACAATATGCACATCGCCGTGCTTTTCAATTTTTTGCCGAACCCAGTCAAAACACTGCTCAACAAAACTCGAAGGAAGAAGAAGAGAATTTAAGTGCTTATTCAAAGGACTGCCCTATGTGAACAAAGGAAAATTATTTTGCTAAAATTCAGCTATTATAATGATTTAAAGGCATTTTTTTATGGATAATAAAGAAACTTCATGATTAGCAAAGAGAAATGGGAGATATTGACAGAGAAGATGAGCAATCTTCATATCTATGAAACAGATCTCACCGAAAAATTTATACTAGGCAGTGGTAAGGGTGGGCAAAAACTACATAAAACAGCATCAACAGTCTACTTGAAACATCTGCCTACCGGCATGGAAATAAAATGTCAGGAATCCAGGAGTCGTGAAGACAACCGCTATTTTGCAAGACAACGACTTTGCGAGAAATTACAGGCAATATTTAGCGATGAAAAAACAAAAACACAACAAAGAATTGAAAAGATAAAACGCCAGAAGAGGCGACGTTCAAGAAGATCCAAACAAAAAATGTTGGATGAAAAATCAAGGCAGAGCCAACTCAAGACATTAAGAAAAAACCCTCAATCCCATGATATTGAATAATAAGCGCATTAAGCACTTATCATTTTAATTACATCAAAATACTAGTTCCTTTGAGCGGATAATTGGTGATTTTAAAACAGTTAGCATTTTTCCAGGCTTCTACCCCATTTGGGGTAAGAGATAAAACATTAACTTGTGAGCGATGCATCCAAAATTAGAACTCTGGAAATCAGGATACGATCATTGAAATGATCTTATTTTTTATATTATCAGGTTCTAATCTTCGAAAAGGAGATAAGAGATGTTTTTGCAATGCTTTGAATTTGCTTTACTATTTAAAGGAATCAATAAATTAAGGTCAGTTTCAATATGGCAGGAACAAGTTTATTAACACTGATTGATGATATTGCAACGGCACTGGATGACATAGCTGCCATGACTAAAGTAGCAACTAAAAAAACAGCAGGTGTATTGGGTGACGACTTGGCACTCAACGCCGAGCAAATAATAGGCATTCATGCGAGCAGAGAATTGCCTGTCATAGGAGCAGTGGCCAAGGGCTCTGCTATTAATAAATTAATATTAATTCCATTAGCGATTTTAATAAATTTTTTCGCTTCTGTACTGGTAGGTATCCTATTGATTTTGGGTGGATTGTATTTGTGTTTTGAAGGTTTTGAAAAAATTGTAGAAAAAATTTTCCATAAAAAAAATGAGGCTGCAAAAAAGAAACTGGATTTACAAACCATCGATATGCACCAATTTGAAAAAGAAAAAATTCGTGGTGCTGTACGGACGGATTTTGTATTATCAGCTGAAATTATTGTCATCACATTAGGCACGGTTGCTGCTACATCCTTGGTTAACCAAATAGCGGTATTGACTTTGATTTCATTAATTATGACCATTGGTGTTTATGGTTTGGTGGCGTGCATTGTGAAATTGGATGATCTGGGCTTCATTTTACGTGAAAAAAAGCGCCTGCTTAAACAAATTGGAATTCTTTTGATTGGCGCAGCGCCAGTACTTATGAAAATTTTAAGCGTGGCCGGAACAATTGCCATGTTTTTAGTAGGCGGGGGTATTATTACTCATCAAATAGCTGCCATTCATCATTACACAGAAAACCTGTCGTCAATTATGTCTATAGGAGTAGATTTCTTTACAGGGATTATTTCAGGTGCCATTTCGGCCGCCGCATATTTTATATTCAACAAAATGAAATCAAAATTTTAGATAATTAATAAAAAGCAAGCACCGTGAACTCTGAAATCCATTGTCAAATCAAAGTGATTTTGCATTCCAAGGCTCAAATGACTATAGTTAAACCTAAAACAAATTTTCTTCAAAAGATTTTTTTTAACGATTTATTTGACTTTGAACACCACACTACCAATAGGAGATAAGCAGGATGCTAACTATTAAACATTACCTTAAACCCATGATTTTATTTTCAGGATTATTGGTCACCCCTATTGTCATGGCTGAAGTAACAAAACCTGAGGAAACTTCTACTGTAAAATTAAGTACTATTCTTCAACAGTTGTCTGACCAAGGGTATAAAAACATTCATGATGCTGAAATTGACGATGGTATTTTGACCGTTGAGGGCAGCAATGAGCAAGGGGTTAAGTTTGAAATTCACCTTGATCCAGCTACTGGCAAGATCTTAAAAAAACAAGAACATCCACAGCCGAAATATTCAATCATAGATATTACCAAAAAAATTGAAGATGATGGTAAATTCAAAATCATTGAAATTGAGTTTGATGAGGGTATTTATAAAATAAAAGGTGAAACAGCTAGCCATGAAAAAAAAGAGCTACATATCGACCCCAATACTGGGGAAGCGAAAACAAATGATTAATTCTGCATTTTAGGAAGTGTAGGTCCAGCCTTGCTCCGAGATAAAGGGGCAAGGCTTCACTTTTACTTAGTACGCTCAATGATTCTCCCTTAAGGAAAAAGGAGAAATCTGCCCCTACTCGGCCCTTTTATCCTCTGATGAAGGAGCTAAATAACGGCTAGCCCAGGCGGCAATAACCTCTGCGGCGTATTGTGAGTCTCTTTTGTTACTTAACAAATGGTCAGCCTTATCAAGACTGATAAAGCTTTTTGGATGTTGGGCGGCTTTATAGATTTTTTCGGCTTCTTTAATGGATACCACTTTATCTATGGGAGAGTGCATAATGAGTAAGGCTTTACCAGCGTCGCTTTTAATCGTTTCCTGGTATCTGTCAATATCTTGTAGAAATTGTTTTTTAATAGTGAATGAGCGTGGACCCAGGGTAACTTGAGCTTCGCCATCAGATTCTATTTTACTTAAATCAGCAGAAAAATGGTGTTTCACATGATGAGCGCTGGCAGGCGCGCCAATAGTGGCTATTGCTTTTACTTCAGTAATTTTCCTGGCCGCAAGCAGCACAGCCGCGCCGCCAAGACTATGGCCTATCAGCAGAACAGGAGCTTGATAATGTGTCCTTAAATAATCAGCAGCAGCAACTAAATCTTCAACATTTGAAGAAAAATTTGTTTCCGAAAAGGAACCTTCGCTGCGCCCCAAGCCTGTAAAATCAAACCGTAATACCGCAAATCCATTTAAGACTAAAGCACTGGCAATTCTGCTTGCAGCAGCTATATCTTTACCACAGGTAAAACAATGGGCAAATAATACATAACCAAGGCATTGACCTGTTGGTTCTTCCAGTTTTCCTTCCAGTTTCAAGTTATTACTGAAAAAATAAATGGTCTTGGACATTATGCTTTCCTTGTTTATCTTGATTGAGATGCTAACAAAAAACTTGCAAATCTGTTTATAAATCCTTTTTCTTGCCCTGAAATTAATTTGATTAACTACTTATCCAGAGTTTGGATATTCTGATAGTATTCACATACTAACAAATATAGCCATATTTAACCCAACTTCCCAATTTATTTCGAATATTTATTAACCTTTTTAGCAAGCAATGATATAAGACTCATACTTCCGTCTACCCAAGCTACCAGATGCGACAATATGGTAAAGTTACCCAACCTTATCGGAAGGAGGGTTCAATGAAGAATATTACGGAATCAAGAGTCTTAGGGCTTTCCCGTTTTCTTATACTCCCCTTATTTTCGCTAAGGAAAAGAGAAAAACCTGCCCTCTATTTGTTTACATCAAGTTTATTGATGAGAGATCTGAGCTGGAATGCAATGGTAAAAAAATTTTTAAACTGATTTAAAATAAATCAATTGGTGAGTTAGTGATAAGTACACAAAAGATAAAGAAAGCATTATTAAAACATTCAAAAACCCGCAAAAAGAAAGGGTCCGAAATTAATCATGACCAATCCTATTATATTGGAAAAATCGCTCAATATAATATTGATGGGCTCATTGAGTGCACAGACATTTTTATAAAACTTATTGACGATTGTATTTCCTCCCTTGACCTAGATGACAGCAGTAAGTTTGGTTACTTACTTGTCCAATTAATAAGAGATACTCAACATAATGGAAATAAAAACTTTATTCTTTCACTTACTGCCTTGCTGAACAAACATCTTGCTCAAACTGCCAATGAAAACTTGATTCTGCTATTATCCGGATTTTTTTCAGTCTATGAAATTCATCAAGTTCATTTATCTGAACCAGTTAAAATTAAGTTAAAGTTAACAAATTTCCTGGATCATTATTTAAATACTCAAGTTTTTGGTGCTTCTGACCAGCAGACTCGCTCAAAAACTGACAAATTTCAAGGCATTCCAGGTCATCAGCAACAATTATTAATTAAGCTGGCAACAAAAGGTTTGTTAACTAATTTACCGCAAGATTTTATCAAATCACTCTACTCTAAAATGAGTGATGAAAATGCTAGTTTACTTGCTTCTTTCCCTAAATTATTACCATCGAAATCTATGAAGGCAGTCATTGAGAAAATAATCTCATTGACTAAAAGTAAAAGACGAGACTCCATCTATCAAGCCTGCATATTGATCAAGGCTTACTTTCCATTTATGGAGGAAAAGAATCAAAAACTAGTTATTCAATATTTGAAAAAAATTGTCAGTCGAAAGAACAGCCTGCCTTCCAGTGAAGATAATACTTATGACAACATGGCCTTGAAAGTTCTTGATAAGATATTGGTCCATATCAATCAAAGTCATTATGGCGATATTATTTCAATGCTTTCTGAGCCTTTAAACAGGCAACTGTATTTTTATAGGATTGGCACAAATCAAAAAATATTCTACCCAGCAAGAATTCTGTTAAAACTACGCAATCTTTGCCCTACCAATGACGCAGTTAAGATTTCATTATTAATAAAAAATTTTATAATCAATTACAATGATAGTGCACTAATACTACTTACTTCTGAATGGAAGCGCCTCACTGCCAAAGAACAAAAAAAATTAGCCGAATTGATCATCAGTAAATTAAGAAATGATAATCAAGAAAGCACCATAACAGCATTAAAAATGTTGGCCAATATTGATGATCTATCCAATATTGAAAACCAACAAGAGGAATTATTAACGTGTCTTTCTTTGTGTATTTCAAGTCCAGACAAGGAAGAAAATTCGGCGGCGCTTTCTGCTCTCTCAAATTTAACTTCACTCATTCCAAAACACTGGAAATTTAAATTCCTTAATCAAACTATTGGGTTATATAATGCAAATAGGCGTTATGTTGCCTATATCTATAAAAACAACCACCCAACGTATACAAATACATATAACTTATTCAGAGAAATTGATAAGGAGAAAGCGACTCGCGCACCAACCGTGGATAATTTTGGATTCGAGTTATTTATAATGGCAAAGTTAAGCCTTTCTTTTCCGGAAAGAGCTGCGAGTTTAGTTGGTCATTTAATGTCAGTCTTTGATTTATTTGAAGAGACAACCTTAGACTTGATTGGCTTTCGTAGTAATCTCCAATATTGGATAATGAAATCAGTTGTACTATTAGGTGAATATATTCCTAAAAAAGAATATAGGACTTTTGCAAAGGATTTCATTAAAGAAGTCAAATTAAGTAGTAATCAAAATAAAATTTTTATCTTGGCGGATTTAATAGAAACAATGCCCAAAAAATTAAAAATTACAACAGTCACTGAATTAGCACAAACTATGTTATTGAAAGATGAAAACACTCTAAAACTCATACTTCCCTATGTTGAAAACCTCCCCTTTAATTTTAAAATTTATATGCTAAATTATCTGACCCATTCAATGAGCAAGGCCCCAATCCTGGGAGAGCTTTTTTCTGCCCTGTGTGCCTCTTGTCGAAATGACATTATCAAACATGATCTTGAGCACGTTCGTGTTAATCAACATATCCTGCCAAATGAGCTTATTGACTATATCTTTCAATTTACGCATTGCTAAGCATTAAATTTATAATGAATACCAATTTCAGCTTGATTGCTATACACCTTGGTAAATTTTGTTGGCGCACCTGAAGCTGGAGTATTATTGGCTGCAATAGCATTATACTGACCTGAATTCCTCACTTCGCCAATTGAAATAAGATTATAATTGATATCTATTAACAAAGAGTCACTGAGGGCATAGAGACTTCCAATACCAACCTGCCAGGCAAATTTTGTGACTTTGTCAGCGAACTCTGTCTGAGCAGCCGCCGGCCAGTAAATGTTCGTTGTTTTGTTATAGGCAACCCCTGCACCAGCCATAATATAAGGGCTGAAATTCATAACGGAAAAATTAGGGTGAGATAAATAGGCATTGAGCATATAAGTGTAGTTATCAAAATGTCCTGTTGCTGTTTCAGGAGCATCATCGGTTACAGCAAAGTTAACATCTGGCCGTGCCTGCGCGGTTATCGCTGTCCGCAAATAATCATTAAAACGATAACCCAAACCAAGGCCATAACCCCATTGATCATCGATAGACGCTTCAAGTGCCGTAATATTTTGCGGTCCAAAAAAAGAAGCAGTATAAGCATGGTTATAATGAAACCAATTGTAGTCCAGCATCGCTTGCAGGTAAAAACCACTTTTTTGAATAGTACCCATCTCCCCAGCGAAGCAGCCCAGGCTTATTCCCAAACCTAATACAGCAATCTTTATTTTACCAATCATTTCTCTTCCCTTTCTTGAAACTACAAAATCAATTTGCGAGACTTTTTACCAAATTATGCCATTCCCATGCAGATGGGAATCCATGCTGGAATGATATAAGACTAGTCCACTAGATACCTGAATTGCAGAGATGACTCGGTTCGATAAATACACTTGAATTTGCCAAGCTATCCTGAAATTTAATATATTAGAAAAGCAGTCAAAGAACAATCAAAGTTTTGATTCAGAGTGGAAAGATCTAACCCTGATTTATAAGCGCGAACTCTACCTAATCTTGTGCTATCTGGGTTTTGCAAATCACTAATAACTATAATACGTTAATCTCATAAGCATTTACATTTTTACCATAAGCCCAAAATGCCTCAATGGGTTGCTCTCTCCGCATCCCATGACTTCCCGGATGATTTCTCTAATAAAGATTAAATTTAAATTGTCATCCATTTGAAATAGAGCCAGGAATGCTATATGTTTGCCAAATATTGATTTATTGCCAAATCATTATCAAAACATGAAAACATACCGAAAAGAACTATGGTTTAATATCCCAGAGCGTATGGGATTTATTAATATCACAGATAAAGTCATTGAATGCTTAAAGGAAAGTAGTATTCAAGAGGGTATAATATTAGTCAATGCCATGCATATCACTGCTTCCGTATTCATCAATGATGATGAAAGCGGCTTGCATCAAGATTATAAAAAATGGCTTGAGCAAATAGCACCTCATGAACCCATTGGGCAATACCGCCATAATGACACTGGTGAGGATAATGCTGATGCTCATATCAAACGCCAAATCATGGGGCGAGAAGTGGTTGTCGCTATTACAGAAGGAAGACTGGATTTTGGCCCATGGGAGCAAATATTCTATGGTGAATTTGACGGCCGCCGAGATAAAAGAGTCCTAGTAAAAATTATCGGTCAATAAATAATGACTCGAATACATCATGAGTAATCGAAGCATAAAAGCTCGGGGCTTTATAAAACTTGCCCCCTTATTTTCGCCAAGGAAAAGGGAAAATCCTGACTCTGATCTGCTTAACTCGAGTGTACGGATCCATCAGACGTCACCACAGACTCTATCAGCCAGGGCATTAATCAACTGAAACCCATTTCCTTTCCAAGCGCTCCCATGCATACAGGCTAATACCTTGGGGTGTGTGTTTGCTAATTTTTCAAATAACTGGCGCTGGTTGCTTCCGTGGGCGTAGTAATCCATTGTTTGCCGCATTATTTCACTGCTTTCCAGAATATCCTCTTCTGTTACAGGCTTATGATCTGCCCCAGGCTGGGTAAATAAATCGCCGCAAAATAGTGTTTTGCTAGTGGTTTCAAACAAAAATCCACAATCCCACCCATGAGGTAAATGCGGTGCATCCAACCATTGTACGTTATGTTTGCCCAAAGAAACTTGTTCCAGATCACTCATGACTTTAGGGCTACGAATCGCTATATCATTAATTGAAAGCATCGCAGCGATTTGTCCACACAGAGGAACAGCATTAGGAGCCACTTTCAACCATTCATTTAACGAACCACATTCATCTGCCTCAAAATGTGAAAAAGCAATAAAGCATAAAGATTTTACAGGTATTAGCTTTGCTACAGCCTGGCTGATGGCAGGAAAAAGTTGTAAAGGGCCTGTATGAAATAGCAAAGGCTTCTTATCAACGATTAAATATTGATTAAACGAGAATCCACCAGGAACTACCTCTTGCGATATTGAAGTACTGATGCGATAGATGTCAGGTACCATTTCATCAATTCTTGTCATTGATTGTCCATCTGAGTTATTCATCCGTTCACCTTTATGATTAAATGACAGTTAACTGTTATGTCCTTTTACAAAATCAACAACATGAGAGACCAAATCCTGCCCTATTCGCACCCTCCCAAATTATTTAGGCCTGTAAATCCTGTTTTCATCAATTATCTTTCTTGATTCTACAGGGGATTCGTTTTTTCCACTCCAAAAACTAAAAAGCGATGGGAGGCGACGTATATTAATTGCTTTTGATAATTCGCTGTGGCTATTGTTTAATTCATTATCGACATCAAGACCTTTTTGATAACAATGTTCAAGTGCCTTAAAAATTTTATTTAGCTTCGCTTCACTACCCATCCAGTAAGGATTGTAACTTTTACTTCCTGCTTCCAGGCGGTTGATGACATGTAACAAGGCTGGATGCCTACTGTAGATATTTTTAAGCCTCTCGCGAGATAAATTTCCCCGTGGACAATGAATCTCTGGCGTTGCCCTCGTTTGTGTTTGAGCTTTGGTTATCGCTGTTCTCTTTATTTCTGGATGAAGCGCCTGGTTGAGCGCACAATATTGTATTGCAGCATCCTCACTCTGAGTTCTAAAGGTATATACGAAATTCGCTGCATGAATGATGTTTTGCGCACTTGCATTTACGAGTAAATACGCATAATTTCCATTTTCCTTTCCCCATTTTGCATGGGGGACAAGTAATCCGTGACCACTGGCTGTTAACTTTCCATTGCTGTCGGTAACCTGAAAGTGATTTGATTGAGAGGAATAACTAACCCAACCTGATTTTGTAGCCTCATAGTAAAGGGTTTGCCAATGACCAGCTCCTCCTTGAGTGCCAGTACGGAAAAAATAAACACCGCTTTTATTAAGAGTAGCGAGATCTTTTTCCAACGACTCCTGATTATTCCCACTTACCCATAGTGTTTTTTCTTCGTCTGGACTGAACATAAAAGCGGGTCCCAGATCAATTTGGATATCTTGGACATGAGTGTATTCAAAATCAAGATCACTGCCTAAAATCAACTGAGCAGCTTTCTTTATCATCATTTCCGCACAATTTTGGTTTAAAAAAACTTCTGCTTTCAAATTCATTGGTAAATCTCATCAAGCTTTTGATTTATTATAACGCAAATAAACCATAAAAATAGCAAAATAATGGTTTGGATTGTAAAACTCCGCATATTAAAACTTCGTCTTAGCAAGCAAGAAGAGGCAGGTCTTTCATTTTTCCTTACTAATCAATGCCGCCAAGAATCGTGTTAAAATGCCAAAGACAGAAATTCCGTTTAAAATAACTTGATTGGAATTGGTTATGAAAGAAAAAACCGTTAAACAATTTAAATTGTTTATTTTATATCAGGGGATTTATTGGCTTTTTGGTATTATTTCATGCCTCCTGATTTTTGGCTATGATGATTCAGTGCGTATGCTGTTTGCCTCGCCAAAATCAGATCTCAGCGGTGCTTTATTATTTTTCTCTTCATTTATTGCCACCGCTTTGTTATTTGTTTTTAAATACAAGACTTTTTCAGATCAACCTTATCCTTATTTTATTTTTGGGCTCTATGTGGGAAACGTCTCTTTATTGATGTTATTCATATTGGATGATTTTATTCGCGGACTCATCGTATGGAAATTCCCTGAATTCTTGCTTGTTTTCATTTCACCATTCGTTGAATTATTGCTCTCCTATATATTTTTTGGTTTTGCATTCTTGGCAATCATTCCAGCAGTTGCCAGTGCATTGATTCTCTATAAAGTCCAGAGAAAATTATTATTACAATCAACATAAATATCCAGAGTCTTTTTTTTCATTTGTAATCTCCCCCTTGTTCTCGCCAAGGAAAAGAGGAAGCCTGACTCTAATCTACTGATCGATTTATTTATTTCCCACAAAAAATATATTTTATATTAAAATGTATTATTTTATATTAAATCGCTATATTATGTATTTTTGGAGGGGGAATATGGGCATAGTAAAAATTTCAGACGAGTTGCACGAAGCGACCAAACTGATGGCAAGAGCCATGAGTCGGTCAATTAATTCACAAGCAGAATATTGGATTAGAATAGGAAAATTGGCGGAAGAAAATCCCTCCATTACCTATACTGACATTCTTAAAATTTTAGTCCATCAAGCTTCACTAGGTGAAATATACGATGTTAGTGAAGACGCCTGAAGAAATAGAAAAAATGCGAGTTGCCGGTCATTTGGCGGCATCTGTACTTGAAATGTTAGAACCCTATGTCATTGCAGGTGCAAGTACCAACGAGCTTGAGCAAATTTGTCGTCAGTATATTGTCGAGGATTTGAAAGCCATACCCTCGACGTTAAACCACTATGGGTTTCCCGCATGCATTTGCACATCGATAAATCACGTGGTCTGTCATGGCATCCCCTCCGATAAAAAACTTAAAAATGGTGACATTATTAATATTGATGTCACTGTACAAAAAGACGGTTATATTGGGGATACCAGCAAAATGTTTCTCGTCGGCAACGTAAAACCATTTGCTAAAAAGTTAGTAGAAGTGACACAAGAATGCCTCTACAAAGCTATTTCAATAGTACGCCCAGGGGTTCATCTCGGAGATATAGGAAGCATAATCCAGAATCACGCAGAACATCATGGATATTCGATAGTACGAGAGTTTGGGGGGCATGGCATTGGTAAATCCATGTGGGAAGATCCCCACATTATGCACTTTGGTAAACCAAATACCGGATTACGCTTACAAGCCGGAATGACCTTCACTATTGAACCGATGCTCAATTTGGGTCGTAAAGAAATCAAGACTTTAGGGGATGGTTGGACTGTCGTCACAAAAGATCACAAATTATCAGCACAATGGGAACATACCATTTTAGTGACTGATAATGGACATGAGATACTCACATTAAGAGCAGAGGAGCATCTTTAGACATTTCTCCTCTTGGTTTACCAATTGTTGTACCCCAAGCCTCGCGATAGAAAATGTATACTATAACCAAAATAAAGGAACCCTAGTCAACCAAGGGAAATAGCATGCCTTGTCAAAAATGTGATTCAGTGGCATCTCATCAATTATCAGGAACCTATCAGTTACACATCATTTAATTAAGACCTCATCATGAATCAAAGAGCTGGGATAAAGGATGACCTCATCGCCTAACTCTAAACCACTCTCTATTACCGCGTAATCCGGGTTATGGTATTTTATAGTTAACTTCTTCTTATAAGCTCTGTGCCCTTTGACGACAAAAACAGCCCAATCTTCTCCATCGCGAAATAAAGCACTCATAGGCACTACAAGAGCATGATTCGATTCAAAAAGAATGATTTCTACATCCACCCGATAACCATCGCCAAGATTTTTCCATAATTCATATGGGGTCGTGATATCAATGATGACATTGACTCGTTGTTCCTCAACTCCAAGCGCTGATATTTTAGTATAACCGCTTGGCTCAACAATTCGCACGCGCCCCTCCAAAGGATAAGGGCCTCCCCATCGTTTAATGATGACTCTTGCATGTGGAGGAATTTTTGCCGCATCATCACTTAATATGTCAGCCACGACTTCAAGACCAACCACATCGGCAATGTCCATAATTTTTGTGCCAGGCTCTACGGTAGTTGAGCTTTTTTCAATCACTCTCAAAATCGAGCCAGTGACAGGTGAACGAACCTCAATCTTGTCTTGCGGACTCGTTGCACTGCCCTCTGTTGCTGAAAGCGATGCTTTAACTTTTAAAATGTAATGCTCTGCAGCATGTAATTTTCGCAACGCGGCATTATGCTCTTTCTGTCTTAATTGATATTCCAACTGGGCATGTTCCAATTCTGTTTCCGAAACGAATCCTTTTTTTGCCAGCGGTTCCTTTCTTTTTAAATCCGACTTGGCCGTCTCCAGTGCTGCTTCAGCACGAATTGACTCTGCCTTTGCCTGTTCATACAAGGCCTCAGCCGTACCCAATTCCTGTTCTAACTCTTGCTTTGCTCGAATGTCTAGCAAAGCCGGGATTTTGGACTTAATAGTGGCAATTACGTCATCTTTTTTTACTTTATCACCTTCCGTCAAATTAATGCGCAACAATTCTCCTGACAGGGGAGACACAATAGTGTATATTTTTATAGCACGTGTTTTCGCATCATCTTCAATATACTGAATGAAATGATCATATTTTACTTTTGCCCTTTCAACTGGAATACCCTGGTGAGAAAGGATCCAAAGAACGACACCAAAAACTACGACTATTGCCAGAAAATACGCTATTAGTTTTTTCAAATTCAGGTTCATTGTCTTCATCAGTCTGCTACCTTTAATACGGCTGTCAAATTCAGATGGCTTGCTTTACGCTGAATAATATAAAAACTAATTAAACTAGAAAAAAATATAACCATAATCGAAATAACATAGGTTTTAGCTTCTATAACAAAAGGAATCTTAAACCAATCGGTTTGCATTAATTGCAGTATAGACCAGGACAACAAATACCCGGTAATTAATCCTAAAGGGGTAGAGATTATTATCTCAAACATGTGATTTAAAAACAGTAATGTGGATACTTCTCCCTGAGTAAATCCTAAAACTTGTAACGTAGTTAACTCCCTCGCTCTTTCTGCCAAGGTAATGCTCGCATTATTATAAACTACACTCACAGCTATAATGATGGCAAAACTCGCAAGAATGGTAGTAAACACAAGGATGTGTTTCGCGAAAGTTTCCTCAAATGTTTTAATAATGGATGTTTTAAAAGTAATAGTAGCTATCTTGGGTATTTCCTTTACCTTTTTATATAAATGTTTGACATGTTTCGTGTCTACTGTAATAGCCGCTGCATTGATTAAGCGATCCTCATTTAATAAACGGTTAAGCGCTTTGATTTCTATATAGGCGAACATTCCTACGTAGTCATTTATAATTCCTTGCACTGTCAATTGGGTCTTTGCTTTATTCCCTTCCAGAAGTTCGATATCAAGCCTGTCACCAACCGCCAAGTGCAATCGTTCTGCCAATCCCTCACTGATTAATAAACCCTGTTCAGGAATAGTCATTCGATTAAGATGCTTGTCTAATAAAATTTTTAATTTTGCATGTTCAGCGATACCAAACAGCGAGGATAACTCACTTCGATGTTGGTAAGTTAACCGAGCAGGAACAATACGATAACCTTCACTGCTCGTAACCCCGATAATTTTATTCAACTCCGCTACCGCTATTTTATTAACGGGATTATTAAAGCTAACCAGGGCATGTTCACGTTGTGCCATTATAAATTGGGTATTGATGAGATAACGTATCGCATCTTGCCAAAACAATCCCAGTATTACGATAGCCATTGCCAAGGCAATGCCCACACAAGTCAACATAGTGCGTAAAAAATGGCGCAAAATATATCGATAAACCATTTTGACACTACTGGGAAGTCTTGAAAAAAATTTAATTTTTTCAATCACAGTGGCTCGATACACGATAGGGGCAGGCGGTTTCATCGCTACGGCAGGCATGAGATTTATGACCTGGTAAATCGCGCGTAATGTTCCCAAAAGAGCAGCCAAAAGGCAAACCAGGATCCCAATGAGAGCAGCCAGAATGGAAAAAAGATAAGAGAACTTGGGAAACCTGAAATACTCAGTATAGAGCTCCGTCATCAAATTACCAAACCAGGCACCTAATGACACCCCAGCAAGCGACCCAATAACAATAATAATTAAAATTATTTTTATATAGTGGTAGGCAATCGCCAAATCACCATAACCCAATGCCTTTAGAGTTGCTATTTGCTCGCGCTCTTTACTTATTAAACGTCCTGTCACCAAATTTAATAAAAACGCTGCCACCATCAGGAAAACAGGCGGAATATAAGTGGCAATAATTTTTTGCTGTTTTATTTCGTTGGTTACAAATCGATCAGACACCTGATCTTTTCGTGAATAGGCAATGGTCAAACCATAAGAATGAAACATTCTTTCCAATTGAGCCATCACAAATTGCTCTGATGCATTGGGCGCAAGCTTAATACTGATGTCATTAAAAGCCCCCTGCATCCCAAAGGCGGTGCTTAATGCCTTTCTATCCATCCAAAAAATACCGAAATGCCTGTTGTCTGGAAGCAGGTCCTCCCCCCGAATGGCATACACATATTCAGGTGATAATGCAATCCCAACAATTTTTAACCGCTCTCTGTGCCCGTTTAATAAGGCAATGATGCCATCACCTGGTTTTAAATCATGGCTGTTTGCAAAGCTTTCATTCACCAGTATCTCATCATATCGATTGCTTTCAGGCCATCTTCCCTGACGTAAAAATAATTGATTAAGACCCGGTTTATTTTTATCCGATATAGATATAAAGCGACCAACAGCGGGCTCCGGCATCCAAGGCAAATCAAGCACAACATCTTTTACAATTCGGGTCTCTACTCGAGATACTCCTGAAATTTCTGTTATTCGCTTTTCCAAATAGTCAGGAGCTCTTTTCAATGAAGCAAATACATCTGCAAAATGATATTTTGAATAAAACTCTTGTTGTGCATTCCTTAAAGAAACATACGTATTCACTGATGCAATTAAAACACTGACTCCACTACACACAACTAATGCGATTGTGATGATTTGACTTCTTAATTTGATAACATCACGCCACAATTTTTTGTTTAATGCTGTTACCATTCTAATTCTTCTGGTTTGCGTTTGAATTTATTTTTGGATATGTTGCTTATGACACCATCGGCAATATGGATCACGCGATCTGCCATCTCGCTTATGACCATATTATGGGTAATAATGACAACAGTCGTTTTTAATTTTTGATTAGCCAAAGCAAGTGTCGCTAAAACAATTTTACCAGTCTCACAATCGAGCGCGCCTGTAGGCTCATCGCACAAGAGGACATCCGGGTTCTTGGCTATTGCTCGAGCTATCGCGACCCGCTGCTGTTCTCCTCCGGATAGTTGGGCGGGGAAATGGTTCATTCGATGTTCTAAACCAAGTAATTTAATTGCATCTTCCGGACGCATGGGGTTATCTGCGATTTCAGTGACAATAGAAACATTTTCCAAAGCCGTAAGATTCGAAATCAGATTATAAAATTGAAACACAAATCCTATATGCTCACGACGGTAGCGAGTTAAATCATGTTGACTGGCCGAGGTGATGAGATGATCCTTATAAATCACTTCACCAGATGAGGGGACATCTAACCCTCCAATAATGTTCAATAATGTTGATTTGCCACTTCCCGATGGCCCTAAAAATACGACCAGCTCTCCCTGATATAGGTCAAGATTTATGCTTCGTAAAGCATGAATGACTACTTCACCCATTAAATAGGTTTTAGTTAAATTTCGAATAACAAATGCTGGAATCTGTGACATTATAAAATCCTTTATTAAGTTAAGATTCGGATTGTTATTCCTCTTATCTTTACAATGCGCTTCAGCACTGCCACGCATTATCCAGTCAGATCACTTCCAAAAGAGAAAAACGGAGCAGTTTTTATGTATTTTTGTTGTGATCATTGAACATTCCTTGTTAATTCATCCCAGAAAGCTGGTTAATAAAATGAGGGGAAGTTAATTGGCACTATTTACCATGCCATAAGTAACCTATTTTAACCGGGTTTCGCTCAAAAGTCATTTTGCATGATCCTATGTCAGATCATATTGTCGCTAATTATTATCCAGGGAGAATCTGAGTAAAAATCTATTGATCAGGACTTACGAAAAACCCCAAGGTCAAGGCAAAAAATGTTGTTAATCAGGGAGATTAGATAAACTAAATGACCGAATTAAAAACATTTTTTAACAAAGAGATTGGGGTTTTTCGTAAGTCCTGTTGATGTTGAATTAAACCGATTGTGAATAAAGCTTTTCCAAAACCACTTCAAGGGCTTTGGCACTGGCTGAATCGGGGTCTTCATGGGCCAAGCACGATGCCTTTTCCAACGTTATTGTGGTCTTGTTAAAAAAACAATAGCGTCCAGCTCGACCTCCGCAAAGCCCTGGTTGATAATAGACAAAGAAATGCTTATGGAAAGCTGTGGGAGATAAGGTGTTAAATAAGTCCTTGATTTTATAGGTATCATGAATGAGTTGCCCGACCAGAAAGCCACCCAGATAGAACATCCACGGGCTGTTATCCGGTTTTAATACGGCGCGACCTAAGGAATCAGTTGGAAAATTCCACAGCGTTTCCCTGGGTTTTCTTCCGACACCGCTTAGGTTCCCTTCAATCAGTGTGTATTTAAAAAAAGGAGAGCGTGACAGTTGCTGGGCAAGACCGCCAGGGATTCCTGCTTGACAAGACTCAAGGCTCAATATTTTTGGCGCTTCCTTTAATCCATTAGTAGTTAATCGATCAATTAGACCAATTGCTGTGTCCCCCTGCATATACAATCCGGTATCATCTGATGGGGTTGTTGCTAATGAGGAATGCCCTATAATTGTCAGATGATCTGCCCTTGTGACGTGTCCTAATTCTTTGTCCTTTAATAAAATATAACCATGATCCTTGGCATTGGTTTGTTGCCCAAGCAAGGTTGCCTCAGCAGACTCTGAAACATAGGATGGGTGAAACCAGATGTATCGCTTCATAAATACAATTTATTTTATTAACCAAGGTGATCTCAAACAATACAAATTTATTTGTTTTTTGTAAATGCAAAATACAATATTTATTTTCATTTTGAATAAAAAATGGGGCATCTGAGTTAGGGAAAATGATTAGGGAATTAAGGCAAAAGGTTAGACCTGCCTCTTATTGTACTTATCCATCCCATCTCAGGTGTTCCAATCAAGTGCACCACATTATAATAGTCTATCCTATATAGTATTGGAGTATGTAAGAGAATGCCTTTAGGCAATCTCTTTAACATATTATTGATTTAAAAGGATGAGTATTTATGAAACCCACCCTATTTTTAGTATTAATGTGGATCTGCACTGGGTCTTTTGGGGCAGCTATCATGGTAAAAGGACTGCCATCTCCTTTAGAGTACAGTAATGATCTTTATTATTGGCCTCCAAATGTTGCTATCAGCCCTGACACTACCAATTTATTCATTACAATGGATGGTATCGACAAGGTGTGTTTCTTAAATACAGGACTCCAAGGAGGGTTAGAGCAAATTTCCGAGATCAGTATCATCATCAATGGAGTAAAAAAAGATTGGAATTGTTTCCCCTATACAACAACTATTCTTGAGGCTCGCCCATAGTAATTCCAAATCACCAAGCGCTATTTTCCAGATGGTTGAACACATATAAAGATTTCACCAGATAATAGGACTTTTCTTGCTCCCCTTTAGGTTAATTTAACAGCCTTTCACGTCTCAAATAGGGACCTTGCTCCAATCTACTCTTCTTTGGATAAGCTCACATTGTCCCTTTATAACCGTAAATTGTCCTTTTTAAACCACAGTTAAATTGATTTTTTACAGTACAATTAAGACACATTTTATTCATTTGTAATATTTTACGGGCTTTTTGATTTTAACTTACACCCAAACAACTTTTAACCTGAGGATAAATAATGAAACCTATAAAAAACAGTAATGAACATGTTGCTCCTGAAGATCAAGATCCCAGATTGAGCTACACTGAGGACGGTCGTCGCCCATTAACCAGCACAACATCAGCCAAACATCCTAATAGCTTATTTGGTAAACAGGAAGAACGCTCTGCAAGGGACAGTTACGATCAACATGGTAACAATGTTACTATGCATTGGACAAATGGCCCCTGGAATTAGTGCTCTAGTTAGTGGGTTGGGTTGTTTCGACCCAACCCACGCTTGCCAAAAAATTGCTCTTCCTGTTTAATCCATTAATATTAAAAACAGCAGGTACCTGGGATGGTAATCCCCTGCGATTTTGATTAGCATCAAAAGTAGAAATTTAAATAGATATATAATGAAATCAGTTGAAAGGGTATATTGGATGTCAATTTTTAATAAATTCAAAAAATTTTACAGATCCTCATCAGAGAACCGGACACAGATTCACCTGTTTCTTGGTTTTGTTATAATTCCAATAATAGGCATGACTATTTTATATATTTGCGTAAGAATATTCTGGATGTAGCAAAAAGAACTTTGATTTTTGACCAGAGTTTTAGAACCGATTAATAGCCAAATAGAAAAGCTATACTCTTTTCCTTACACAGTCCACAAACCCATCATATTAAGATATGATACATTGAGCTTATAATTTCTTTTTATACAGCACCTCCTTTAATAACGCTCCACCATCGTAAAACTCCTCAAGTTTTGATTTATCATTTAATTCAAAGCCTATACCTTCATAAAAGCTACGCGCTTGATTATTATCTGATAAAACCCAAAGCAAAGCTTCAGTATAGCCTAATTCTTTCAGGGTTTTTAACGCAGCGAGGGACAATTTCTTACCAAATCCTTGATGCCAAAAATTGGGGTGTATATAAATAGCACTAATCTCCCCTTTAGAATTATCCTCAATATCATCACGAAATGTACAAATACTCGCAAACCCAATTATTTGATTGTCAATTTCCAATGCAAGCACTGTTACGCCATTATTTAGTAGTTCATTCCATAGCTGGGTACGCTCAGGAATTGATAAACTATCAAGTACTATTTCTGGAATAAATTGTTGGTAAGCTTTTTTCCAAGAATGAACATGTACTGATGCAATCGCCTCCGCATCCAAAGAAGTAGCCTTTCTAATAGAAACATTAAACATGAATTGATGCCCCTTTATTTAGCTTTGGGTCTCGAATAATTTAATTTGTTTTACCATTTTTATGATAAAAGGGACAGTATACCAACCAATTAATCCCTCTGTAACATGACTCAATCTTAAAACAATACAGAAAAAACTACTGATTAGGAGTTAGAGTGTTATGTGCTTGATAAAATACCCCCGTATTTGGGAAAAACACGCTTTAATCTCTTGATTTATTAGGGTTTGTCATAGCCTTTAGTGATGGTCACTCCATAATATTGGCCATCTAATTGATTGATAATAAATAATTATTTAAATGTGGTTTTTGAAAAGGCCCCCAATTAGGCCCCATTCATTAAGTGTTACCCTTGGAATTGAACTAAATCCCAATAACTGGATGTTCTTCTGTTCGCGAACAGCGAACGCCTGTGATATAATTTATTTGTGTCATTTTGAGAATAATACCATGTTAAAGTCACAAGATTGCATTGTATTAATAAAGCTATTGGCAAATATCGGTAGTAACTTATCCCAACGTCAATTATCCGCTGCATTGGGGATTAGTCTATCTGAAGTTAATGCAGGCATAAAGCGACTAGAGGAAGCGGGGTTATTAAGGAAAGATAAACAAGGCAAACTTTTCCCTAATGTTCATGCAGCAGAAGAGTTTCTAATACACTCAATCAAATTCCTCTTCCCTGTAAAATTAGGTGAATATACTCGCGGTACACCCGCAGCAATTGCCGCCCCACTTTTTCGCGATAAAATCGCCTTAGGTAATGACCCCATTCCCGTTTGGCCTGATGCGATGGGAGAAGAGCGAGGTGTTGCGTTATTACCTATTCACCCTAATTTATCCAAAACGCTACGAGCAAACCCCGACGCTGCTTTTCATGAATTGCTTGTCCTAATTGATGTCATACGCTCGGGGCGTCCGCGTGAGCGAAACCTTGCAGCAGCGCTTTTGAAGGAAAAATTAAATCATGCTGGGTAATAATGTGAAATTGGCAAATCTAAGAGTGTTAGAATTTGTCGCGACAAAATTAGGTGATATTCGAAACGATGTTGTTTTCTTGGGAGGATGTACCACAGGTTTATTTATATCTGACCCTCTCGTACCGGACGTGCGCTATACACTTGACGTTGATTGTATCGTGGATGTTATTTCCAGGAATCAATACTACCAGTTAGAGAAAAAACTTAACAAACAAGGCTTCAAGAAATCCATAACGGAAGATGTTATTTGTCGTTGGTTTTATGATGATTTCATTCTTGATGTAATGCCTACTGATGAAACAATTTTAGGATTTGGAAATCGCTGGTATAAACAAGCAATTGAGTTCTCAAACATTTATCCATTGACTGACAATCTTGAAATTCGAGTTGTTACAGCCCCTTATTTTTTAGCAACCAAATTTGAAGCCTTTAAAACAAGAGGCAAAATGGATTTTTACGCCAGCCATGATTTTGAGGATATTGTATCCGTGTTGGATGGACGCATTGAAATAGTAGATGAAATTAAAAACGCTGGTTCAACCCTGCAAGAATACTTGATTAAATCACTACGAGAAATCATGACCTCCCCATCGTTTAAAGGCGCCATTCCTGGCCATTTCTCTCAATACGGAAGTATTGCTAATGATCGGATTGAATTACTCGAGCAAAAGCTAACTTCTATACAGAGTAAGTAACATCAAACTTGTCTAATGAGCGCAAAAAACTTTACCAAGAAATTATTAACACCAGCAGCAATGGTGTATTACTAAGCGGTGATATTGCAGAAGCACCCAGCATCAAAAATATACCGCGAGAACTGTCAGATTTTATTGTAGGTCAGCATAGGTCAGGGTCAGATCCTGAACAATCCCACAGACCACTAGACCTTTAGCTGCGACCATGTTGAGCAGTCTCAACTTGTTTCCAACCATTTTTAATAATCACTACAATTTATTCATTGCCCTCAGGAGAGAAGGATCATTCGAAGTAAACTTAAAGTTCTACTCATAGCCAAAGATCAACTACTGTGTAAAAAAACTTTAGGGGTGTTGCTTGGATTATTAACATTTAAATCCTTCGTACTATCTGTTACCTTGCTTTGTACAGGATTAGAATAAAATCCATAACTTAGCGACTTTTTTCTCCGAGGTGAAATTTTTGATCGACCAACCGTCTCTGTGCTCTTGGCAAGCTCATCAGATTCTTTAAGATTTACTGAATTGTCATTCGTTTGGTTAGAGTCGGATAACTCTATGGGGAGTGAGAATCTTTGGGCCCTTGAAGGTATTATGGGTGAATTTTTGGAAGGAATCGGATCAGTTGACAAAGAACTGAAAAACCTCATTGCGGGTTTTTCTGCATCTATTACAGGACTAGAATAAAATCTAACACGTGACGATTTATTTTTGGGTGACAAAATCGTTGATCCGCCACGTATCTTAATGCCTTCATCAGCTTCTTGAGGGCCATTAAGACGATCCGGATCGTCTTATATTTGGCTTGGAATAGATGCTTCCTTACTCATGAACCATCTCTTTATTTTTGGGCGAGTTAAATTTTGGCTAGTCCTTGGATCTATAGAGGATATTTTTTCAAACTCGGCCTTAAGTTGAGACAATTTTAAAAGTATATAATATTGATTGATTTGTTCGGATTGGTAGATGGGATAATAAAATTGATTGTAAATCTTGATAAACGATTTTAATGCATTCTCCAGCGACTTCAGAAGGGACTCTAACGCATTGATATCCCGGGTTTTATGATCAAATGAACATAATTTATCATAAAACCAAGCGGTTAACTGGATCCCACATTAGCTGATTGGATGTAACTCCCCACGGTAGACAATATTAGGAATAAGGTTATTGTTAAAATATTGCTCATCGAGGGTTGTAAATACCTTGGCTGGGTCTTCTAAGAAATCATCCAAACTAAGAATGTCAGATTTTCTAGGCTGAAGCCTAAGTGATTTATAATACAGCATATCTTCATCAGAAGGCTGGTAATTATCCAAAAACTGAAGCAAATGTGTTTGATATTGAACAACTTCAAAATTAACCAACCACTTGATTTGGGCTAATTTAGTCAGTGTTTCTCCAACAGTTTCTATTTGGAAGAGTTGGGTTTCGTTTTCCATAGCAAAGGTAAGATCACTAAGAATGAGTCCTAAAAAAGGCAAAGCCTCTCGACGAGATAGTATGCTGCGCATGGTTTTGTAATTTTTATCGGGCGCGATGATGTCATTAATTTCTCGAATCGTATCTTTTTCTTGTTCTGTTAACATAGAAAAATAATTGCTTAATCGATTCATGATGCTTCCATTTAATATGCTTGAAATGAGCATTAGGCTGTTTAAATCAGGCAAATTATTCGTGTCTAAAGAACAAACTGATTTGGCCAACTGAATAAGAAATTGTATGGCATTTACAATATTGCTTGGTGGTTGGGTAATAATTTTTGTAAGAAAATAATTATTAAGGCGATTAAAATAACCAGCAAATTTAGTAATAGCAGGAGTTAAATGCTCCTCTTTTTTTGATGACCGACTACCATTATGAAATTCACCCAAGGGAACTGTTTTATAAAATTCTATGGTTAACATTTTAAGTTCATGAGCAATTATCTCAATTTCTTGCTTACGATCTGATGCTTTTTTGGCTAGAGCATGTTCTACTAATTGGTCAAATGATTCCGTACCTGAGTGGTAATTTATCTCGGCATAATAACAATCCAAGTGACAATAATTTTTTATCCAATGATAGTTATGATAATGAATAAATTGATCGATTAACTTATTTAAATTTTCACCAACTAGCCCTAATCCAAATTTTTTATCCGTGTTGCATTTAAAAAATAATTTAAGCTCTGAATCTAAATTTGCATTGGGTTGGTATTTATTAGAGACGGCATAATAACTTAGCAATTGAAAGACAATATAATTTGCAACAAATTTTTGATTTACATTTAAGGATTGATATAAATTCCTTAAACAAATTATAAATTCTTCAAATAGAATTTTACTTTGGAGTCCAATGACTTGATGCGAGATTTTTATTAGGTCATATTGATGAACCCCATAAGCCATTTCCTGAGGCGTAAGGATTAGCCTAATGATTTCTAACAGATCCTGATTCATCTCTTTTATCGGCGTAAAGTCGATGGAATTACTTTGAAAGGAGGATTTATAAATTTCAGAAATGATTAAGACAAGTATTGCTTCCTTCACCTTCATTTTTTTTTCAAGATTTTTAGCCAATTTTCCATGCATTATTGGATATAACTGATTCAAAATATCACGTAGAATTGCCTTATTATTTGACGCGCTCCTTATTGAATTATATAGATTTTGAACATTAACACTCCTTGTTTTCAGGCAAAGCATGCAAAATTGATTTTTTAGTTCTTGATACTCAAGTGAATAACGATTTTGTTCGTATGCCATGACTAATTGTTCAAAAATTTCACTTAATTTTTTCTTATTTTTTTCTTGCTAAAGCTGCTTTTTTGTTTTGTCTCTTTTCTTTTTGAACTCGTGGTTAATGGTGCGTCAGAAAGCTCCAAGTGAGTAGTGGCTTTTTCAGATGTTAAATGACAGCTTGATGGATTTTGTGATGTTAATCTAGGAAATGATTTCCCAACCCCTCTTGAAAGATCGGAAAGTAAAGTGTGTGATAAATCCAAAGCCATGATACGGTTAATCTCTTCACTACATAGTGCATGTTTTACTTTTTCATCATTATGATAAATCAAGTCAAATGGGGTTTTTAACATGTAATTCATTTGAATTTTAATATTTGGATGCTTGGCGAGGGTATAAATAACCTCAATATTTTCATTGATTACAGCTTCATGTAAAGGAGTATTGCCTAAAGAGTTGCGTAGATTTAATAAGTCCGGCAAACGGTCAATAAACAAAAAAGAGAGGCGATTATTTTTAGGCTTTCTTATCGAATAGTGTAAAATGGAATCATGGTTCCTATCGGCTTTCATTGCAAGAGTTATGAATTTATCAATTTTTAACAACTCTTCAATGACAACGACTTTATTTTTCCTAACTAAGACATAAAAAAGAGAACGCTTACACTCAAAGGTCAAATTAAATAAAGTAGGATCTTTAAGATGCCATTTAATCAGTTTTCTGGAGATAGATTTTTCTTGCTGATCAGAGTTGACTAACTGAAGTATTTTATTGTGCATTCATAAACTCCTTTTTTAAATCCACATCCAGCTAGATTTTAGACAGGTTCAATGATATCGAACAAAACTCACCTGATATTAAGAGCTATAAAGCCCGATATACACAGAGCAACAGGCGACCGATAATAAAGATAACCTCAAGTTTTTACAAGGATTTTTGGAATGGAGCTGACTATATTGGAATGTTAGTGATAGCAGGAATCGAACCCTTTACCATACATTTGAGCGGGAATCACGAAAAACCATCAAAGACCATGAAAAACCACATGAGCTTTGGGTTATCACATCTTCACTAAAATACGTGAAGTTGTCTTTCATAGGCTGAAATTGTCTGCAAATGGTACCGGTTATCAGCACCTTAATTTATATGTATTATGCAGCTTCTAATTCAATATGAACACGTTGTCCAATAGCAGCAGCAATATTGACCAAGGCATCTAATGAAAATCTAGAAATGCGACCACGTAACATTGACGTGGTCACGAAAAACAATGCTATTAGAGTTTAGCATTTATAAAGATTAAAATTGAACATGACCCTTTTTTACCAGGATCCCGGCCGAAGATCTAAATGCTCTTCAGCTTCAAATTTCAACCGATAATCAGTTGTTGATGGCTCTATCTTCAGGACTCGCTGGTCGAAATCCCTTTAAGTATCGTCTTATTTGTTGTGATACTGCATCATAGATAATAAGAGCTCCTTCCAATTTGAAAAATAAACTTATAGACAAATAGATGCTTCCTAAAATGATAAAACTACTAAGGAGGGAAATTACTCTAATATAAAATATCGGACTGTAAATTAGCCCCACCCCATGAGTTAAAATAATTAAACCGAGACCAGTCACTATAGTTGAGGCAATTCCACTGTAAATGAGATTACTAATAAATAGTTTAAATTGTATATTATATAAACGTGCAAAAAGACAGAATAAAATTGCACCATTTACTAGAGCAGAAAGAGCGGTAGCAAGTGCTAAGCTTTTATGCCCCATTCCTAATTTAAAAATAAATAAATAGTTTAAAGAACTATTCAGAAGAACAGCAGTAAAACTTACCATCATAGGCACCCATTTTTTATTAATCGCATAAAATGCCGGAGCAAGCACCTTAATGCATGAATAAGCAATAAGTCCTATAGCATAAGCTTGTAAAGCAAGGGCAGTTTGAATTGAGTCTTGGGGAGTAAATTTGCCATGCTCATAAATAAGGCTCACAAGAGGCTGAGCAAAAATAAAGAAGAATAGAACAACGGGCATAGTAAGAAAGACAACGAATCTTAAGGCCTTACTTAATGTATCGCCTAGGAGATTATCATCGTTTCTTACCGCAATACGAGAAAGTATAGGTAAGGTAATCGTAGAAACCGCGACTCCAAAAATGCCAATGGGAAATTGCACTAAACGAAAGGCACTATTTAACCAAGTCACTGCTTCTGCGCCAAGATAAGACGAGAACATAGAGCTAATGCAAACATTAATTTGAACAGCACTTGCGGCTATAATGCCTGGGATCGTTAAAGCGCATACCTGTCGTACTTCCGTATCATTCCACCGAAAATCGGGCTTAAAGCGATAACCTATACCCCATAAACTAGGAAGTTGTACTAATAATTGTAATGCGCCACCTAATAATGTCCCTATGGCAAGCCCAGCAAGGGCAGGTATACCAAAATGAGAATCAATGATCCATCCTATCAAAGCACCTCCAATAATGGAGCCTATATTAAAAAAACTAGAAGCTAATGCGGGAATACCAAAAATATTCTTTACATTTAACAGGCCCATTATTAGCGCAGACAGACTGATAAAAAAAATAAAGGGATACATTATCTGTGTTAAAAAAATGGTAGTAACGATACTTTCTTCTGAAAAACCCGGGGTTAAAGCCCTAATAATATTTTTTGCGTATACAATTCCTAATAAACTAATTAGTCCCATTATCACAGAGGTTAAAGTAAATATCTTAGAGGCAAGCTGCCAAGCAGCTTGTTCCCCTTTCTTTTCTATGGTTTTTGAAAAAACAGTAATAAATGAAATAGACAAAACCCCTTCAGCAAAGAGATCTCGAAGCAAATTAGGGACACGAAAAGCAACTAAAAATATACCCATTAAACCAGCACCAAAAAGATCATTTAATAACACTTCACGAATGACACCTAAAATCCTACTGCACAGTACGGCCATCGTTATGGTGCCAGTCGCTTTAAAATTAAGTTCGTCTTTATGGTGCATCTATTATCCTAATAAGGGAGAATCAATATAAGGTTGCGTCATTGGCATGAAAGCTGCCTCGTTGCCGCATTAGCGTTCTGGATAAAGCGCTATTTTTTTGAAACTCCATTCGACCATGCAACCAAAAACGGTTGTTAATTAGTAAAATACTACCAATAGGAATA
Source organism: Legionella pneumophila subsp. pascullei (assembly GCF_900637585.1). NCBI lineage: Bacteria > Pseudomonadati > Pseudomonadota > Gammaproteobacteria > Legionellales > Legionellaceae > Legionella > Legionella pneumophila. The sequence continues at coordinate 187,972 of NZ_LR134380.1, read as the reverse complement.
TCAATTTCTAGGATATGGTTTGAGGCTTCTAAAGAGTGTTGTATTTGATAAATTTGCTCCGCCTCCTCTATATTGTGGGGATAAACAAATCGATCAACAAACCGTATTGATTTCTCTTTATCTTTGGTTTCTAAAAACATGGCATAGATGCTATCTTCATTACCACATTGATACCTAGAACTACTTTTAGATGAACTTGGAGTAGAAAAAAATCTAAACACTTTTTTATCCATCATCTTATAAAATTGTTCGTATTCCTCCCAGTCAGCAATATGTAATAATCGAGTTCGTCCTCCCGCTGCCGCAATTTCATCCATTTTCATAAAAAATATCCAATCAGGTACTTTATTCATATAAGCACCATCAGTATGCATTTTAAATTGCTCATAGGGCCGGAACAAATTAGGAACTTGATTATCTGTATGCTTTACAGTGAAAATCGCGTAATGCTTACCAGAAAGAGGGTCTATATCCGGATGACCTAAAAGATAAGAGACTGCAATGGACATTTTGATATAGTTTGATTCGCTTAAATCGCCACAATGAATCATAATACCGCCATGCTCATAATCTTTTAAGATATTAAGAAGCATCGCTTGAAGATGAAAAAGTAATTCAAACTCCTTAGCCATTAAAAAACGAAAATAGGGAATATAGTCTATATCGGATAGAGAAATATTTTTTACTGCGCCAAGATATTTATCGATGAGCTCTTGTTGTAAAGAAAGTATATAAATTCGTTTGGATTGCTTTATTGTATTTAATTGTATATCCATATTATTCTGCCAATACTCCAAACCATTTTTGCACTGTTTCCTCGCCCAGATAATCATAGGTAAAGGATAAGAATTTAGAAAAATCGTTTGCAAAATCTTGTTTATTAACCTCTAATTTTTGTTCATTAGTGGTTGGGGAATGATGAAAAAAAATATCTAGATAATTCTTACAAAATGCAGCGTAGTCTTTTGTAAATAATAAAAATGTATGCCACATATCATCAATTTCTTTCATCTCGGAATGTATGCCGCAAATAAAATCCAATTCAGTATTGGTTGGCGCACAAAGCTTTTCAGCTTTGTGCTTTAAGGACAACCAAAAAAACTTCATTAACTCCTGAAAAGCTTCTTCAGAAGTTAAGCGGTTATTCGGATAATCCATTGTATAGCGTTCTAATACATTCTTATTACGATAACTAAGTAAATGCTTAAGAACTGGTACCATTTTAAATCCTTATAATTAAGCGCAACCGATACAAGGATGGCATTTTCTGGTACATTGAACACATTTAGTCATTTCAAATGCCGCCATTTTTTTGTGTAGGATTTTCTCAATTAATTTTTGTTTCATTTTATTTCTCCTTTTAATTATTATTTTTGTAAAACTGTATTTTTCTCTAAGTTCTTTATCCTCCTGCTTTGAATAAGTATGAGATTGCTTAATTATTCACTTGATAAAATAAATGAATTAAGTTGTTTAAAGTGTGCTGCTCAAGCTTAGATTTCCCTTTTTGGACACTAAGTATTGTTGCAACTTGGCTCCCTATAATTTGGGCTAATTCCTCAATCATATAATGTTCTTTTAACAAGCTTTTAATTATTAATTGCTGCACCAGTTGCTCCTCTTTTAAAAGAAAAAACACTTTACGGTTTTCTTGTATCTCTTTGAGATTATTCACAAATCATCCAAGTTAGTTTAGGTTCGGCAAATTGACTATAAATAAAAATGAATCTCATTGTCCTCTTCTTGGGTTATTATTAAGTGATGAAATTGTTCTAAAGGTCATGGCAATAGTTCCCGTTTTAATAGTGATTAGGCGAAAGCTGCTGCTTGCATATGTTTATCAAATTCAAAGCCACCAATTTCTATAGCTGCTTTTTGCAAACACAAAATACAGCTTTCTAAATATCAAATACCTCTTGTTCTACATTCATCATGGTTTATTCTGATGAGCGATAATGCTATTAAATCATCATTTAAGATCAGGTGCATTCACCTAGGTGCAAAGATAAGAAAAAAGTGAAAATATTTTTTTAGGATGAATCGATTAATTAAAATATCTATTAAAATCGTAGTTAATCAGTAAGTGTTTAGTAAGTTTTACATAATCGGTAAAGACCTGTTCCAGGTTAGAATCATGCAGCTCCCGGTCTTTTAACCAATTAAAAAAATCCTCTCCTTTTAGCAAATTATACTCCTCTCTAAATTGTTCAACCTGATATATAAGTTCATACTCTGTGATTGTGTACGTTTGCTCATCAAGAAGAGATAGTAAGTGTTGATAATGGAGCGTATTCTTTTTTGTTTCTGAAATTGAGAGTAATTTAAGAATATTTTCAGCCCGCTGTTGCTCCACCTCACCCACTGCTTGCTCACCATGGGCAAGATTCTCCCAAATAGGTGATAAAGTACATTCAATTAATTTTTTTTCAAAAAGAGTAAATTCTCTTTTTTTTGTATCCAAATCAAAGACCAAAGAAGGAGTGTTTTGTTGACTTAAAAAAAACAATAATGACTTTGCATCTTCCTTTTTTACATCCATATAATTTGACTTAATCAAGTCATAAAGCCCAACTGGCACGTGCTGAGCAACTTTCTCCCATGTTCTTTCAGCATAAAAAATGGAGCGTAACGAATTTAAAACCTCTTTTTTATTAGTAATATTTAGTAGTTCAAGCGTTAAACGGATATTGATTAAAGGAATAGTTTGCAAGTTATTGAATTTAGAATAAGCAATAGCTACTTCATCGTCACCATCTATTTCTTCATTTTTATACATCTCATATATTCGTCCATGCCCCCTCATACCAAAAGAATCCAGCTCCGCGGCTCTCAAAGCACCCATTGAAGCCGCTCCCCAAACCTCAATACCGTAGTCTAATGCTGTTAATATTTCTTTATGCCACACAGAAGGAACCCAGGAAAAATTTCCATCGATGATAACTATCCGTTTATACCCTGCTTTTATTGCTTTAAGCACATCTCCTTTTTTGATTGAAGATAAATACGTCGCGTGGGGAAGTAGATGCATCGCCTCTTGATAGGCTAAGGAAGTTTCTAAAAAAACGACTGTTTCATGCATGACTTATCAAATCCATAGAAACTAGTTTTACTTTTAAAATGCATATTTCTTTGTCATAGTATTTATAAACTAAAATATCCTGATTCTTCCTCTTAATCTTTTCAAACAGAACCGAAAGGGCATCCTCTATCGTCTCTACCGAATAATTGGGCAACTCAGCAAACCCCTTTTTATCTATGACAACAGGAAACTCATTAGTTTTAAAATCATACTTAGTATGAGTCAAGTCATCGCGCGAGCCTGCTATTGTAGTTACTCTCGATTGAATGGCCTCAGTCAGTGCACGATTTAAAGCTATTTGTTTATTGAGATGACATCCAGCGCCTTTAAATAGTATTTGATTTTCAAAAGGATTTTTTGATTTAATCAATACCTCAAACGAAGGAATTTCATAGGTATTTTCATGAAAGTAAATATGACAATCAAATTTTTTTATTATATTTTTTAATATCTTGAGATTAACTAAAGCAACCTCAAATATCTGCTGTGCATTTTGTCGTTCTATTACCTCTAGAATTCCGTGTAAAAGAGCCTCTTTATAATTATTTCCCCCCGCAAGTCCAGTTGTATCAGGAGAGTAAATCAATACTTCTGGCAAATAAGAATTTAGTGAATACTCAGCAAAAGGCACGAGAATGGTCTTTTCTGCAAATACTAATTCAGTTTGTACCCAATTCATTGGGCGTGATGAATCACTAAAATGTACAGACTTTGAAAGATGATTTATTGGTAAAAAAATAGCTTTACGTTGAACTAACTCAAGCTCTGACTTATTAGTTACTTGTGGGACTAATTCTTCAGCAAAATATACTTCAATAGACTCCATCAATGCTGAGCACTGAGCCGCTACTTTTGTTAATCCTTTTCCCTGACTCGTGGTTATCGATTTTGCTCTAGGCCTTATTGCAGTGTAGACAGGAAGCGCCGCATAATCTAAATGGGTTAAATCAGCTAATCGTGTAATGCCCGCCAGCTTTTTGAAAGGAGTCAATATGCTTAGTGTTTCGCCGTAATTGCGAACTCTTAAAGACGTATCTGTATACTCAAAAATCATTTAGAAAGCCTTTCATTAAGATAATAGGCATCAACGCCTAAGGTTCTAAGTTCTGATACAAATAATTTACTTCGATACCCTGATGCACAATAGAATACCAACTTTTTATCTTCATAAGATAGGAAAAACGAATAATCAGTATTCTCTTTAATAGGAAAAAATAAATCATCATCTAATTTAGCAAGCTTTCGTTCTTCTTTTTGTCTTATATCAACCAGAAAATGTTTGGTTCTATCAAGCTGGTCCAGTGTAATTGCATAATCAGCGCATTGATTTTGCAGATACCTTAAGCTGATTTTTCTTTGTTTACATGCAAAACAGTTATTATTTTGCTTTATGGGCATGGAAGAGATATTGAAGTTTTTTGCATCAACTATTCGCATCTGTGGTACTTTCTCATTCTCTATCTTAAGTAAATAATTTAAAGCAAGATTAGCAGCCATGGTTCCAGCTATTCCTGTCACCGTGCCTAACACACCTGCTTCAGAACAATTAGGAACTACACCTATAGGTGGTGGATTGGGGTATAGACAACGATAACAAAGCTGCTTTGTATCAAATAAAACAAGCTGGATTATATTGACCAAAATACTACAGCTTATAAATACTTTATTCTTTAAAACGCAGATATCGTTAATCAGGTATCTCGTTTCAAAATTATCTGTACCATCAATGATCAGATCAACATCTGATACTGAAGAATAACCAAAATCTACATCAAATTTTTTAGTGTGTGTCTCTATAACCACATTTTCATTAACATTACTTAAGACATCCTTCGCTTTTTCGGCTTTGTAACACCCAATATGGGCTTCATTAAATAAAATTTGTCTATGCAAATTAGAAAGATCCACTTTATCATCATCGACAAGAATTAACTTCCCAACTCCAGCTGCGGCAAGATATTGAGCAACGGGACTCCCTATTCCGCCAAGCCCAATGATCATAATTGCTGCATTATTTATTAGTTTTTGACCTTGCTCACCAATAACGGAAATTTGGCGTTTGTATCTATCCACTCTCCTACCCCCCTGAAATAGAGGTAACAATACAGATCTCATCATTAGGATTAAGAGTAATATCTTTGATGGATGATATCTGCTCTGAGTTAACAAATACCGAAATGTATCCCTTCGAACAACCCCCTTCATCAAACATCTTTTCAAAATTCTCTTTATAAAATTCTGTTAATAATTGTTGTAAATTGGATTTATTGGAAACTAATTGGATTTTTTTTCTATCTGAATTAAACTCTATTAATTGATATTCATACATTCTTATAACCTGTAGATTTTTATATAAACGACATATATAATTTATTTATATTTAACAATTGTGATGAAAATATGAACGAACAACTGTTTAAAGACCTCACTAAAAACTCATCAGCCGCCAAAATGAGGCTATAATTCATTTTTGAAATCAATATACTTCTACGATATCTTGTTCAGCAAGAAAACATCCTGTTTTGTTTATTTCAATAATAGAGTCATCCCAACAAAGAACCATCGCTGACTTAGACATGTGCACCATTTGTTCGCTTGTATCATCAGGCCTGGCAAAAAGTGTCCATTCATTTTGTACAGAAAGTTGAGGTTTGTTAATTTTTTTTATAATCCCTTTCTTTCTAGGAAAATAACCGCAAACAAAATGGCTTTTATTCTCTACGAAGCCAGGAGGCTCAACTCCACAAACAATACAACATAAAATTGTTTCAAGACTTATGGAATATTTCCTCTGGTACAACTTATTTAAACCAATACCTGGAGGTCTTGCATTAGTTTCGATAAATTGAATGTGGCCATCCTCATTCATGAAAAACTCAGTATGAAGTACCCCATTATTGAATTCTAATAATTGGCACACTTTAATTGAAGCATCGATAATTGATTGTCGTTGGTGTGCATTCAAAATATTCAAGCTAAATATAGGTAAATTTTTACTAACCATTAAATGATTTGGGCTAGTATATTTTCTGGCTTCAACAAATAATATATTCCCTTCAAATACTGCCAATTCTGAATGATATAAATCATTTGCTACATAAGCTTGAGCGATATAATTTTCAGCACTCTCTTTCTTATTTGTTAAAAAATTACAAAACTCCTCTTCGGTTTTAATATGATATGTCTCATAGGACCCAGAGGAATTAATAGGTTTAACAAAAACCTCCTGAACACCTACCTTTTCTTTGATTAATTTTAAGTTTGGAGATTCAATCAATGTAGTTGTTTTAGGATATGAAAATAAACCATCCAATTTTTGATACATGAGATCTTTATGACTTAATAGCATCGATGTATTGAAACTCATACCTGCAATATTTAGATTTTCTCTGATTCTTGCTATATCAACAAACATATCTTCCGAAAAACAAACAATATAATCTGGACTAATCGAATCACAAATAGCAAATAGCTCTTCAAAAGAAAATGAGGTTACTAATACATTTTTCCTATCTTTAACCGATTTAGATACATCATTAATTAAAAAAAGAGGAACAATCCCTAATTGCAGTAGCAGATCACAATCAATTAATTCATAATCCTGAAGAGGATCAATGCATAAGAGTGTTTTTATTTTCATTATATTTAATACCAAAACATCCGACTAAAAATGTTGTTTTTGAAGGAAACTGATCAACTGAATAACCAAGTTTATTTGTTACTTCTAAAAACCGAGGGTCGTAAGAAAAAATTGTCTCTCGAGGTAACTTAAATAGGTTATTAGTCACTTGGTTATTCTTTTCATGAAAAAGCGTTAAATCCAGATTTGTTGCACTTTCAAAAAATGGCGTACTCTTGAAATGACCCAATTTATTTATATGATCCGCATATTGTAAGTAAGTATCGTATATTAATTCACAGCGTTGTGGTTTATTCGAAAATGATGTAGGTTTAAAGGCCATCTCTTCTTTGAGTATTGAATAAAAAACAGGATTGTTTTTATTTTTATCAAAATGAACAGGCTCCATAACAAAAGGAGTGTATTTGGATTTATATATATCGCGATATACCTCAACAATAAAATCTAAGGGCAGCAAATCATCACCAACAGCCAAACCGTAGCCAGGAACTTGGCCGGTTCCTATAGTAATCAATTGACTAATCGCATTATTAGTAAATTCATTTTGGGATATTTCAGGATTATTGGCTCGGACATAGGCCATTAGATAATTATAAAAAGGCAAGTTTGCATAATACCCTGTCTGATTAGAATCGAACTCCATGACTAAACTCAAAAGAGTAGGTAATTTATTTTCTTTAATTAAAGTTACAATTTCAGAGGGAAATACTAATAATCTTGAACGCCAGTTACAATTAGCTGCGTCACATAAGCTCTTAAAGGTTAAATAATGATTTCCAAGATCATCTGGAACAGGAATATCTGCCTTAAAATATTTTTCTAAATTAGCATGAGGCCTTGCATCTGCCACAGGACATAATAAGAATATATTCCTTGCGCCTGACGATATTTGCAATATATCTGTGGGATGATGAGTATTTGAAGCATTATAAAGTGAACTAACACTTAAAAAATCGCCCTCTCTATAGACTTGGTGTGTACTCGACTTCCCTTTAAATTCAATAAACATTTCAAGATTTTTTTCTAAAACCATTGAAAAAGGAACTGAAGGCAACTTCCCACCAGTATTAGGTAAATAAAAATGGTGCTCATCTGCGATGGTTTGCCCATACTGATATTCAAGCACAGTAAAAAGCATATTTTGAATACCGTCTATGGTTTCTAATACTTCATAGAGGCGCTTGTTAATCCGAGCTATGTCCGTTTTTACCTTATCCCACGATAATTCACTCATATGGCATCTATATAAAATCCTATTATTTAACTGAATCATACAAGAGAAAATAGGTGTATTCAATAAAAGTGTCTTTCATGTAATAAAATTTATTGGTAAAAATAATTATTTTTATTGCATTATTGCATTTCAGGTTATAAATTATGTCACATGGAATGCATTTTAAATAAAAACGGAGTTTTAAATGACAATCGATCATGTGGATAATCAAATTTTAAAAATGATAGTCAACGGCTGCCATGTGAATGACATTGCCGAAGATACAAAAAAGTCAAAAAGGTACATTCTTTATCGACTCAGTGACTTAAAAACAAGTTTTAATTGTAAAACTACGCCTCAGTTAATTTATATGCTGGCCACATCAGGGTTAATTAGATAACATTTTTTCACATGGGCGTATTATGAATAATTCGATTTATTATTTAGGCTTTAACAAGCTCAAGAAGAAACGAAACTATCCAAATTATAGGCTGAATTATCGTTACGATAGATTATGTTATTCCTTCGATCGCTTCGACCGAAGTTTTTTGTATACTGTTCTCAATCGTTTTAGAACAAAACCAAAGGATAAATGCACCAACAATGGCATAAAGACCTAGCTGGGTAAATGCGCTCATATAGTGTTCATTACTAATCAGAGGATTCAATGATTCAGATTGAGTCATTAAATTAGAAAAATAATTCGATAATGTAGCTGCTATTCCTGAAGACATCATCCATATCCCCATCATAAGTCCTTGTAATTTTTCTGGTGCAAGACTTCCTATCATCGCGTAACCAACAGGAGCAATAAGCAACTCCCCTACTGCTTGAAGAAGATAATGCACAACAATCCAAACCATGGTAGTTAATCCATCAGCACCACAATTTACTATGCCAACAGTTAATGTTAAAAACGACAATGCAATAAACAATAAGGAACACATAAATTGTTTTGATATCGAAATGATGATGTGTTTCTTTCTTAGTCTATCAAATAGTGTGATTACTATAGGTGAGCCAATAATTACAAAGATGGAGTTTAAATTCATTAACCATTGTGGAGGAATATAATAAGAGCCTATGTAGATATTCACGTTATACTTCAAAAATTGAGTAACGCCCATCGGTCCAACAAAATAAAGCATCCAAAATACAATTGAACTTCCAGTTAGAAATACAAAAGAATAAATTTTTTTTCGAGCATTAGGCGTACTTAAACTACGTCCAAGTAATGTGATATAGAATAAAGCCGCAGCACCAATAAAGAGTATGAGACCATTTGCTAACCAAGAATAATAAAATCCTGCTAAAAGGATAGGTATAATAAGTATGATTAATATCAATCCAAGTCTATCCCTCTTTATCTCCTCCCTGGTATTTACTTTATTTTTTGCAAAATATCTCCAAGATTTAATAATGAAAAACACTGTAATTAAATTAATCAAATTACTTACTTCAAATAAATGATCGTATCTATCGTGAATATCAATAAACCCGCTCATGACATAACCCGAGAGGAACCCTATATTCATCGCACTGTAATTATGAAAAAATGCTCTTTCTCTCAATTCATTTTCGTGACTAGTAAATTGTTGAGTAATAAGGCAGTTAATACATGTAGATCCTAATCCACACCCTATGAGAAATAAGCTTAACCCTAAATACACAAAAGAATCAGAAAAATTAAGCACTATTAGACCTAGGGTTTGTATGAGTGTTGAAATGGCAAATAGTAATCGATTACTTAAAAATCTATCCCCAATGTAGCCCGCTACAAAATGTAAAATAAAATTTGATGCTAGAAAAAATCCTACGACCCCATTGGATTGCATTTGAGTTAAGCCAATGTTCTTTGTTAAATATAGAGATAATGATGAAAATAAAATAGCAAAACTGAATGTAGTTATTGCATTTAACCAATGTAGATAAACTATCCCCTTTCGCTCACCTCTTACAGCATGCATTTCATTTCCTTATTAAAAAATTTTACTGTTTACATCAAATAATCAATTTCTTCAAATTGTGACCCGAATAAATCGTCATCTTTCATCAACGGTTTCGTCAGCTTAATTTTTTTTCAACTTCCAATATCCTATTTTTTGTTTCTTCAGTGAAAAAGATTTGTGCGGCTCCCTCTAAAGGAGCTTGATTTAAACCTTCAAAGATATCATCAATCAACTCAGCATAGTCCAAATCTTTCTCATAATCGCTCCATTTTATATCTGAAAGTGTATACAGATAATATTTAACTGCATCCTCATTGCTTTCCTCTTCCCTTATAATCGATTTCAGCTTGTTTACGAAGTTTTTCTCTTTAACGTCTTTTGGAAATCTGATGCATACGAGCCACCTCTCTTTTTTCTGAGATGCTTAGAAGAATGACGTGGTTTAATAGATTTGACCACCCCAGTTAAGAGATAATGTACTTAACTGGAGAAAGTAATGACGATAAGAAAGAAATACCCCAGAGAATTTAAACTGGATGCAATTATTCTCGTTTTAGAACAAGGTTATGGGGTAACAGAAGCAGCAATAATTTAGGCATTACTCAAGCGCTACTAAGTCGCTGGATAAAAGAACACAAAGAACAAGATGGGCAAGCATTTCGAGGAAATGGGAAGTTAACAGCAGAACAATTAGAGATACGTCGCCTGCAGGAAGAAAATAAACGCCTGAAAATGGAAAAGGAAATCTTAAAAAAGGCGGCGGTCTTCTTTGCTCAAGAAACGAAATAAAATATTCGTTTGTCGCCCAAAATAAGAAGACCTGGTCAGTTGGCTTAATGTGCCAACTCCTGGGCATTACACGGCATGGATATTACAGTTATCAGCAACGCCAGAGAAATAAACCAGATAATCCTGAGCATGAGGAGGTTATTGAGTGGGTGAAAAAAATAGCTGAAGCGAGCCAGTATTGTTATGGAAGCCGCAGGATGAAGAATGCTTTAAATGCATTAGGCTATCCAGTAGGTCGAAGACGAGCTCAAAGTTTAATGAAAGAAGCCAAAGTTTTTGTTCGTTATCGAAAGAAATATAAAGTGACTGCCAATAGCAACCATAAACAGCCGGTTTATGAAAATGTTTTGAATAGGCAATTTCATACAAACGAGCCTAATAAAGCCTACGTATCAGATATTACCTATATCTGGACTCAGGAAGGCTGGCTTTATTTAGCAGTCGTTCTGGATTTATTTTCAAGGAAGGTGGTTGGTTGGAGCATGGGATCCAGAATGAAAGCAACATTGGTTTGTGATGCTCTGAATATGGCAATTTGGCAGCGAAAACCTTCATCAGGGCTTATTGTTCAATCCGATAGAGGGGCTCAATATGCTAGTTACCAATACCGCAATTTATTAAAGAGCAAGGGATATATTGGTAGCATGAGCAGAAAAGGCGACTGCTGGGATAACAGCGTCGTTGAAAGCTTCTTTGGCAGCTTAAAACAAGAGCGAGTTCAATGGCGAAATTATCAAACCCGATGGGAAGCTCAACAGGACATTTTGAATTACATCACCATGTTCTATAACAGCCACAGATTACATTCATATTTGGGATATTTAAGCCCAAATCAATTTGAAAAACAGAGCGATTTTTTAATGAAAGTTGCTTAACTGGGGTGTAACATTTTGGTTGACCACGTCATGTTGGCCGGTTTAGCGGCTTATACACTTAAACCAAAGAAGCCCTCTTTAAATATTCAACGATCTTTTATGGCTGTTGTTTGAGCAGTTATATCGAATTCACGTTTAATACTATTAAACGATGTATTAGGGTGATTTGGTGGAAGCGGTGTTGACCTCATTTTTGAGCCAACACAATATGTAGAAGGGCTTATAAAAATCTTAAAACTGCGTAAATGATACAGCCAGATGATTTACGCCACCAGAAGAGTAAACATTACATCCTGTAATGCCATTAATAGGAACAGCAGAAACATAGGTCACATGGCTGTCAGGTGAAGCTCCGCCATTCTGTATGTCAATATAAAAATCACAGCCTGAGGCACCAGCATGATATCGTATGCGCTGTGTTCCTACTACATCAGGAAGAGTCACTTCAAACATTACTGCGTCTTGAGGCGCTACTACTTTAGCTTCGCTGGGCACTAAATTAGATTCTGAAGTGATGGCTTGGGTGCCTTGGTTATTCAAAGTGAACGGAATGATTAGTTGATTATTATCACCTAGCCGTGTTTCAACCGTGCTCGATAGATTAGCCATTGCTACAGAAGAAACAAAAAACATGGTTAATCCACACATTAGTTTTGGACCCATAAATATATCTCCAAAATTCAACAAGGTTCATATATTAACCCTTATTAGTATTTTTTTAATCACTTTGTTATTTTTTTTGGGTTAAAACTATATAGACTCTAGATAATAAAATAAAGAATAATGTGAGCTTCATTATTTAACATAAATCCCTCAAATTTATCAGGATAAACGCCTGTTAGGAAATCTGTTAATCCGTAAGAAATGCCTCTTCTTCTAGAAAAGCGGTTTTCCCCTGATTAACAAAAGGAAGCAAGCGTAGGTCGGGCCTTGGCCCGATAAAATCAATGTTATTCTCCAAACTGATTTAGTGTGTGTAATGTATCCTAAAAAGCCCAATCACTGGTTGTAATTCCTTTTTAAATATATCTATCAATTAAGTAATTGTCGGGCCGAGGCCCGACCTACGCTTGCTATAAAAAATGTGATTTTATCACTATAGCATAAGTAAATTGATATCATGAAGGCATCCCAAGATTGAAATTCGGAATGTCATAGGAATGAAGTCAAAAAGAACTTTGATTTATGGATAGAATTTCCGAACCGATTTCAAGTGTAAATTAGCTATTTTTGATAGGCTTACCAAATCGTCCGCAAACCCATCATTTTACGAACTAGATACTTCTATTGATGAGATATATCTTTATAAGCGTTAAATTGTAACTCTTTTATTTATATTTAGGGAACGAGAGGGAGCGTCTAGTGTCACAAGACCTCCAATAGGCAATACACAGTTATTTACACCGTGACTATAAGGAAAGTTTTTAACACAAGGAACTTTAAAATGAGATGCCCAGTCGTTTATAACCTCATCAATGGTACCCTCAGTATCGTCTTTCGAAATACAACTCTCAAATTGACCAAATACTATCCCTGAAACCTGATCGAATATTCCTGCTAAATCCAAATGAGAAATCATTCTGTCCACATTAAAAGGTTCCGTTGATACGTCTTCTAATAATAAAATTTTTTCCTTAAAATCAGGCTGATAAGGCGTCCCTACCAGAGATGTAACAAGAGATAAATTTCCTCCTATTAACTCCCCTGTGGTTACACCTGTATGCACTATATCTCCACCTTGAACAGAATAAGACTTATTAAATAGACAGGATAAAAATGTTGTTTCGAGTAAAGGATTACATGGAATAGTTAGAGTATAACCAGTGTATGAAATTAAGCCCGTTTTTTTAAAAATCCCTAATTGTAATGCTGTAGTATCGCTGAATCCCACAAGCATTTTAGGGTTATTAGCGATAATATGATAATCAAGTAATGGTAAAACACGCTGTGAGCCCTGCCCTCCTCGGCTAACAATAATAGCTTTAACTTCGGGGTCTATAAAAAAATCCATTATGTCTTTTGCACGATTTTCATCGCTTCCAGCTAAAAATCTATTCTCTTCTTTAAAATGAGCTCCAAATTTTATTTTAAATCCCATATCTCGGAGATAATTAATGCCTTTATCAATTGATTTTGATTTTAGAGGACTAGAAGGAGAAGCGATGCCTATTGTATCTCCATTTTGTAAAGGCATTGGACTAACAACTCTCATAGATACCTTAACACCCACAAATAAAGTTGAATATCACAATAGAGTACATCAAAATCTACAAGGAGCGTATCTATGTTAATTTTATATTAGTTACACTTCGACGAATAAGCATACCAAAAACAATATAAAAATCTTATCCATCTCAAATTATTTCCGACATCATTTTTGGGCATAAATTGGGTACTTTTAAATATATTCTTTAGGAAAGAATAGATATTTAAAAAATTATATTTTAAATATAATCAAGCAGTTATATTAGTTTTTATTTCAAAAAATACAAAAATCAGCGGGAACAAATCAATAAAAAATTCTTTATAAATCAATAGGATGGTGGAGGCGGCGGGAATCGAACCCGCGTCCGCAAGTCCTCTGCCTTTAGCTCTACATGCATAGCCTTGTCTTTTGAATTTAACTGTGGCTCCTCCGACGGGCAGGATGATACACAGCGATTCCCTGAGTTTCGCGCCATAACCCGGGATAGATTAGGACGCTAGCTTATCTCTTATGACCGTTGATTCGATACCGATAAGCGGGCTCGGTCGAACGGGATACTGGGTTTATTGGCCAGTACACAGTGATGGTTTAACTAAAGTGCTTATTAGGCAGCGATAGCTTCCCCACCAGCAAAGTTTTCATCGTTTGCATTTATATTTAATTGAGTCTTATTTACGAGAGATCTCCTTCTCGGCATGCACTTCCGGTTTTGCAACCCACGTCGAAGCCAGGTCGCCCCCCATTCTGTACACTTTAATTATAACATAAAATGCGGGCGTGTAAGCAAAATCCCACCAGCATAATGAATATATTTTCAGGACTTACACCCCTCAAGGTCAAAACACAATAGTTTTTAACAAAGAGATTGGGGGGCGTAAGCCCTGATTTTATAAAATCCCATTATGGCGCAGTAAGGCATCAATCGTCGCGGGTCTTCCTCTGAATTTAACAAAAGCATCGGCTGCTTTTCTTGATCCGCCTACCTCCAAAATGGATTTCAAAAAGTCATGCCCGGTTTTGGGGTTGAAAATACCTTCCTCCTCAAATCGCGCAAAGGCATCGCTGGACAGTACTTCTGCCCACATGTAACTGTAATAGCCAGCAGCATAGCCACCCCCAAAAATATGCGAGAAACTATGTTGAAAGCGATTATAAGGAACAATGGGCACAACACTGGTTTTAGAACGTACATCCGCCAGAATATTTGGGACAAATGACGCTTTACCCGTTTGATATTCCTGGTGAATGCGAAAATCAAACAAGGCGAATTCCATTTGTCTTAGCATGGCCATAGCGGATTGAAAATTTTTAGCGGCAATCAAGCGCTCGTACAATGCGGAAGGCAAGGTTTCCCCTGTATCCACGTGCGAAGTCAGTAAAGACAATGCGTGCTCATCCCAGCACCAGTTTTCGAAAAATTGGCTGGGCAATTCCACCGCATCCCATTCCACGCCATTAATTCCTGAGCCGCCAAGATAATCCACCTGGGTCAAAATGTGATGCAGGCAATGACCAAACTCGTGAAACAAAGTCACCACTTCATCATGCGATAACATGGCTGGTCTGTTTGCAGAAGGCTTGGCAAAATTACACGTCAAGGTCGCAATGGGTAACTGAACCGTGCCATCCTCGAGTTTTCTGCGGCTTTGCATGGAATCCATCCAGGCACCATTTCGTTTGTGAGGTCTGGCAAATAAGTCCGTGTAAATGTACCCGCGTGTTTGATTGGATTCATCGACTATGCAATAGCATTGAACATCCTTATGCCAAACATCCACGCCCTCAATCTCCTCGATACTCATACCAAAGAGCTTTTTAACAATCGCGAACAAGCCTTGCATCACTTTAGGCTGTGGGAAATAAGGCCGTAATTCCTCTTGAGATAAGGAATACAAATCTTGTCTTCTTTTTTCAGAAAGATAAGCAACGTCCCATGGGTTTACAGGGCTTAGATTGAATTTATCCTGCGCAAACAGTTCAAGTTGCCTAAATTCAGCCTTACCCTTGTCACGGGTTCTGCCAATCAAATCATAGATAAATTCAGTGACTTGATTTGTCGAGGCCGCCATCTTGGTCGCCAGGGATAACTCGGCAAAATTATTGAACCCTAAAAGCTCGGCTTTTTCATGGCGCAGGGACAGAATTTCATCAATTAGCGGAGTATTGTCAAAGGCTCCTGCATTAGGGCCTTGATCTGAGGCTCTAGTGATGTAAGCCCGATACATGTCTTCACGTAAAGCCCTGTCTTCGGCATGAGTAATGACGGCTTGAAAACAAGGGTATTCGAGCGTTAAAACAAAGCCATCCAACCCCTTCTCATGTGCCAATTCTTTTGCCGTATGTAAAGCGTGCTCGGGTAATCCGGCTAACCGTTCTGCTTCGGTAATATGGATAGTGTAAGCATGGGTCGCGTCCAACACATTGTTTTCGAATTTGCTGGATAATTCAGCCAGTCTCGATTGAATGGCCTCAAACCGTTTTTTATTTGTCTTGGATAAAGCAACTCCGGATAACTCGAAATCCTGAATGTTGTCTGCAATAATTTTTTTCTGGGCAGGATTAAGGGGGTGCTGATCTATCGATTTAATCGCCTCATACAAGTTTTGATTATGCCCAATCGCAGCGTCATAGGCAGACAGCAAGGGCAGACACGCCTCATAGGATTCACGTATTGCCTCCGAATCCATCACCGCATGCATATGTGCAAAAGGAGACCAAAAACGCTCCAGTTCATCGGCCAGGCTATCTAAAGGATAAATTAAATTATCCCAGGTGTAGTGGTGATTTTCTTTAAGCAGCCTATTAATTTCCTCGAGATGGTTTTTTAATAACGCATCAAGATGGGATTTGAAATGTTCAACTTCTATATGACTAAATTGTGGTAATCCAACTGTGGTCGACATGTTATACCTTTCCATCATGTAATTTTTTTGAAAGCATAACATTCAATTGAATTCGTCTCTATACTTTGTCCGCGCTGAAATGGCAAAGCATAGTAATCAATTAAAAAGCGGGCGTCGGGATTAATTCCCCTGCTTCATCGTCTTTTTCTGTCTTGGCAGAAAGATGCAGACTCTCTCTCTTTTCATTTTTGGAGGCAAAAAAGCCCAATTTTTTGATAACGGAAGGAGCAGGTTTTTCAATGTTATCGACAGGCCTGTATTCATCCAACTTGTTGGTCAAGTATAACGAAACACCCCATAGCGCTAGCAAAAGTACTGCCCCAACCAAGGGGATGACAGGATTTATAAAACCTAAAGCAGGAACTGATAAAGCCATTGCAATCACGACAGCGGCTGCCCCGCCAACCGCTAAAAAGGAACGCAGAACCTCAAATTTAATGCGATAGCTGATGGAGTCCTGATACTCTTTGATTGTCTTTTTCCTGTCTTCATTTTCTTCCTGATCGAAGAGTTCGCCATATTCTTTTTGCAATTGCTGTAATCGGCTAATCTCTATATAAGCTCGCAGGCTTGTGTTGACGACATCAAAGACAAAGGCAAACAAAGACAAATAAACAGAGAGAGGTGCTAATGCACCCACCAGCAAGAAGCAATTGAGAATCCCGACTGTAAACCAAACGCTATCATTGGCCAGCTCGAACCAACGTCGTTGCAGGTGGGCATAAAAACGATCAGACCAATCCAGTGATTTTTCTTTTTCTCCCATCCATTGCCCTGGAATGGTATGCTTTAAAATTAAAAAGAGATTGGTAAATAAGCGGGGAGCAAAGAAACACCAGCCTAAATAAGCTAAAAATGGATTGGTGTATTTATCAAGTAGTACTACAAAATCACGAAATGCCTTTGAGCCAGTGTCTAGATTATCCAATAGATTAATGACTCGTTTACTTCTGCTGATAAAGATTCTATACCAATTGGATTGGGCTGTTTTCTCGCGAATGGCCTGTGTCAATGACAAGCTTGTCTTTAGAGATTCTGTTTCTGAACTATCTAACGCAAAAGAATACCCGGACAATTCAGTCAATAATTCCCTGTATATGGCTTTATGGCGGCGCAAACGCAGCACTTCGCGTGGAACGACCAGATAGTATTGATAGGTGTACTCCAAAAGCTCAGCCAGTTTGAGTGCGTCGATCAGTTGTTCCTTGATTTGCTCAGGAGAACTGTAATCAAGCGAGGACAGGGTATACCTTAAGCGCTGGCACAATACACTGTATTCAATATTGAGAATGGGATGAAGACGAGCGGCTTTCGAATAAAAATCAGGACCCAATTGCTTCAGGCGAGTGTTAAAAGTCCAATTCAATGAATCAGTTTCAACTTGCGTGGTCAGCTCTGGAAACATTTTTAGTAAATGACTAATAATCGGTGTCATGATTTTTTGAAATAAATAATCCGCATATCATTTGTGTTTGTAATGTAGCTTTACAAAAATTTTTGCTGCAGTCACTTTATCTGGACTGCAAAAATTAATCAAACCCTAACATTATGTCAAAAATTAGGAAAAATTTAAACTTAAATTTACATTTTGCTCTAATATTGGCATTATTTTCAACTAAAAATGATTGGCGTTCTTGCCGATTTATGCCTTCTGAGCGACAATAGTGCCTCAGTTAAATGCATAAGAGTAGGCATGAACAGTTTTACAGAATTAGCTAATGCGGTACGCATGTTAAGCATCGATGCAGTAAACCAGGCTCA
Organism: Legionella pneumophila subsp. pascullei; assembly: GCF_900637585.1. Taxonomy (NCBI): domain Bacteria; kingdom Pseudomonadati; phylum Pseudomonadota; class Gammaproteobacteria; order Legionellales; family Legionellaceae; genus Legionella; species Legionella pneumophila. The sequence continues at coordinate 169,557 of NZ_LR134380.1, read as the reverse complement.
ATCAGGCCACCCTGGCATGCCCTTGGGTATGGCCGATATTGCCACCGTTTTATGGAAAAAATTTCTAAAATTTAATCCCAAGAATCCGCACTGGTTTAACAGAGACCGTTTTGTATTATCTAATGGCCATGGTTCCATGCTTCTCTATTCTTTACTGCATTTGACCGGATACAATTTGGATATTAGCGAGCTTAAAAATTTCCGCCAATTGCATTCAAAAACACCAGGGCATCCGGAATACGGGCATACTCCCGGTGTCGAAACCACAACAGGGCCGTTAGGTCAGGGGTTAGCCAATTCTGTCGGGATGGCCTTAGCGGAGCGTGTGTTGGCTAGTACCTTTAACCACGATCAATTTAACCTGGTTGACCATTATACTTATACTTTTGCCGGTGATGGTTGCCTGATGGAGGGCATTTCTCATGAGGCGTGTTCTTTAGCTGGCACTCTTGGTTTGGGAAAGCTCATTGTATTTTATGACGACAACGGCATTTCTATTGATGGCAAGGTGGAATCCTGGTTTACGGACGATACCACGTCTCGCTTTAAAGCCTACAACTGGCAAGTCATAGGACCCATCGATGGCCACGATGCAAATCAAATTGAGCAAGCCATATCTGCAGCGCGCATGAACACGTCCCAACCTTCATTGATTATCTGTAAAACCGTCATAGGGCTGGGCTCCTCTGTAGCAGGCAGCGAAAAAGCGCACGGCTCTCCATTGAGTGCCCAGGACATAAATAATGTTCGCGAATTTTTTAATTGGAAACATGCTCCCTTCGAAATTCCAGATGCGCTTTACAAGCAATGGGACCATAGAGAGCAAGGAGAAAGAGAAGAACAACAATGGCTGCAACTCCTGCATGAATACCAGCAACAATATCCATCGGAACACGAAGAATTTTTACGCCGTGCCAATGGCGACCTGCCCGATGATTGGCAAGAAATATCGGCTGGCTTCCTGAAACAATGCCTGAATAATGAGAAAGCCATAGCAACGCGTAAAGCGTCGCAGCAATGCATAGAGTTTTTCGCGCCAATATTACCGGAAATGTTCGGCGGCTCCGCTGATTTGACTGGCTCCAATAATACCGACTGGTCAGGCAGCAAAGCCATCACGGCTCACAATTTTTCCGGAAACTACCTCTATTATGGAGTGAGGGAATTTGCCATGGCTGCCATCATGAATGGAATTGCTGTGCATGGAGGATTTATTCCCTACGGTGGAACATTCCTTGTTTTCGCAGATTATGCAAGAAATGCGATCCGTTTAAGCGCTCTGATGAAGCAAAGAGTGATATACGTATTGACCCATGATTCTATCGGTTTAGGGGAAGATGGCCCTACACACCAACCTGTAGAACACATCGCTATGTTAAGAATGACTCCAGGCATGACCGTATGGCGTCCTGCTGATTTAATGGAAACCGCTGTTGCATGGCAACAATCGTTAGAACACCATGATGGACCGTCCGCTTTATTGCTCTCAAGGCAAAATCTGCCTGCTTTAGCCCATGGTACTGACGCCGCCGACTTGATTAAGAAAGGTGGATATATTATCGCAGATTGTGAAGGGAAGCCTGATGCTATCCTGATAGCTACAGGTTCAGAACTTCAGCTGGCTATAGCTGCGGCAGAGAAGGTAAAATCAAGAGGTCTCCATGTCAGGGTGGTATCCATGCCCTGCGCTGAGCGATTCCTTGCCCAAGGCGATGACTACAAAAACCAGGTATTACCCGATGACGTTCGTATACGTATCGCTATAGAAGCGGCCAGCAGTGCCTATTGGCACCAATTTGTTGGCTTTGACGGCGCTGTCATTGGACTGGATTGTTTTGGAGTATCAGCTCCCGCTACGGATGCCTTTAATTACCTTGGAATTACAGTAGAAAAAATTATCAATACTCTGGATACATTAACCAAACAAACAATGGTGTAACCCATACCCCTTCTTAAGTTTCAAGAAGGTCTGTATTCAGTCTGACTGAGTATGGAGGGTACCCTAACTCGGAGAAGTAGTATGACAATACGAGTCGCGATTAATGGCTATGGCCGCATTGGTCGTTGCATTTTAAGATCGATTTTTGAATACAACAGGCAAAATGAGTTTGAAGTCGTTGCCATTAATGATTTATCTGGCATCGATGTGACCGCTCATCTGACTCGCTACGATTCAACCCACGGTCCTTTTCGCTCGGATGTCAGCATAGAAGGAAACATGCTGATTGTTGATGGGCATGGCATTCAAGTGATTGCTGAACGTGATCCGGCCAAATTGCCATGGAAACAACTGGACGTTGATATCGTCTTTGAATGCACCGGTTTCTTTACCAGCAGAGATGCGGCAATGGGCCATATTACTGCCGGTGCTAAAAAAGTATTAATATCGGCTCCGGCCAAAGGCGTTGATACGACTGTGGTCTATGGAGTCAATCACTCTGTTATCAAAGCGTCTGATGTCATTGTATCCAATGCATCCTGTACAACAAACTGCCTTGCCCCAGTGGTTAAAGTGTTAAATGACGCCATAGGAATTGAGTCAGGATTGGTCAACACTGTCCATGCCTATACAAAAGATCAAATGCTTCTGGATGGAAGCCATAAAGATTTACGACGCGCTCGCTCTGCAACGCAGTCCATCATCCCAACCAAAACTGGCGCTGCTGCAGCCGTTGGTTTGGTTTTACCGGAACTGGCAGGGAAGTTGGACGGATTTGCGATGCGAGTACCGGTATTAAACGTATCCGTTGTTGATTTAACCTTCCTGGCAAAACGCGAAACCTCTGTAGAAGAAATCAATGACATCATGCGCAAGGCTAAAAGCCGAATTTTACAAATTAATGAAGATCCTTTAGTTTCTTGCGACTTCAATCATAACCCTGCTTCGGCTATTTTCGATACAACGGAAACTAAAGTGATAGGTAATTTGGTCAAAGTGGTTGCTTGGTATGACAATGAATGGGGTTTCTCTAACCGCATGATTGATACTGCACACCAAATGATGAACTGCTAAAGGATAACCAATGAACCTGATTAAAATGAGCGACATTGATCTGTCTGGCAAAAGAGTTCTGATTCGTGAGGATTTAAATGTCCCCATCAAAGACGGCATAATTACCAGTGATCAAAGATTGCAAGCGGCCCTGCCTACCATCAAATCTGCCCTGGACAGCAGCGCAGCAGTTATCGTATTGTCTCATCTCGGGCGTCCAGAAGAAGGCAAATATGAAAAAAAATTCTCTTTGGAACCTGTTGCTGATTATTTAAAGGAAAACCTGGAGTATCCTGTTCGCTTCGTCAAGGATTACCTGAATGGCCTGGATGTTAAGCCTGGGGAATTGGTCATTTGCGAAAATGTCCGATTTAATCCAGGTGAAAAATCCAATGACGAGGCCCTGGCAAAAAAATTGGCCAGCCTTTGTGATGTCTTTGTCATGGATGCTTTTGGCACGGCACATAGGGCACAAGCGTCTACCTATGGTGTAGCTCAATATGCTCCAATCGCCGTTGCTGGTCCTCTGCTAATCCGGGAACTTGAAGCATTAAATCAGGTGCTCAAAGCACCCAAAAAACCTATCGTTGCTATTGTTGGAGGAGCCAAAGTCTCCTCCAAGCTCAGTCTATTGAAACAATTAGTGGGTATGGTTGATGTTCTTATTCCAGGGGGAGGTATTGCCAATACTTTTCTGAAAGCTCAGGGATTTGAAATTGGTATTTCCCTGTACGAACCTGATTTATTAGATGAGGCGCGTCATATTCTTATTCTGGCCAAAGAGAAGGGTTGCCAAATTCCACTACCCACCGACGTTGTCGTAGGCAAAACCTTTAGTGAAACCTGCCCTGCTTTCAACAAGTCTCTGTCTAATGTGGCTGAAGACGATATGATTCTTGATATTGGCCCAGAAACCATAAGAGATTATGTAGACCTCATCCATGACGCCAATACCATCATCTGGAATGGTCCGGTTGGTGTATTCGAATTCCCGCAGTTTGCTTATGGAACAAGAGCCATTGCTATAGCGATTGCCGAGAGTGATGCCTTCTCTATTGCTGGTGGTGGCGATACCTTAGCCGCTGTTGATCTCTATGATTTGAATCAACAAATTTCTTATATTTCCACAGGAGGTGGGGCATTTCTCGAATGTCTGGAAGGAAAAACCTTGCCTGCTGTTGCTATTTTGCAGGAGCGCGCAAAACATGTTAAGACGAACTAAAATTGTTGCCACTTTAGGCCCGGCCAGCAAGGAACCTGAAATTCTGCGTTCCATGTTGGCTGCAGGAGTCAACGTAGTACGAATTAACTTTTCCCATGCCGATGCCTCTGCCCTGCAATTAATTGCACTGGTTCGTAAAATCGCAGACGAATTAAACCACCCGGTTGCCGTAATGGCTGATTTACAAGGACCTAAAATAAGAGTCGGCCGTTTTCACAACAAATCCATCACTTTAATTGATGGACAAAATTTTACATTGAATTGTATGGCCCCGGATGCCCTGGGCGACATCAATGGCGTTTCAGTCGCTTATCCCAATTTGGCCAATGAACTCAGTATTGGTGATCATCTTCTGATTAATGATGGCTTAATTGAATTGGAAGTCATCGAGATTGCCGGGTCAAAAATTCATTGCAAGGTAGTGGAAGGTGGAATACTCACTGATTTGAAAGGTTTGAATAGAAAAGGTGGTGGCTTAGCGGCCAGGACTTTAACAGAAAAAGACAGAAATGATTTACGTACAGCAATTGAAGCGGAAGTGGACTACATCAGTTTATCTTTTGTAAAAGACGCGGAAGACATCCAGCAAGCACGAGCGTTAATGAAAGATTATGGGGCAAAAATAACCCCTATCATCGCTAAAATTGAGCGCATGGAAGCCTTGGATCATTTAACCGATATTATTCGGGAAGCAGACGCTATCATGGTGGCCAGAGGAGATTTAGGCGTTGAAGTGGGTGCTGCTGAAGTTCCCGCTATTCAAAAACACATCATAGAACAAACGCGACTGTTAGATAAAGTGGTGATTACTGCAACCCAAATGATGGAATCCATGATAAGCAATCCCCAGCCTACTCGTGCCGAAGTTTCTGATGTGGCTAACGCGATTCTGGACGGAACTGACGCAGTAATGCTTTCGGCCGAAACAGCAAGCGGTCTTTTTCCAGTTAAAGTCATCACCATGGTCAATAAAATTTGTTTAAGTGCTGAGAAACATGCCAGCTTTTTTTATCATAGTGATCCGGAAACCTGTCATTATCAACGTGCTGACCAAGCAATCGCTATGGCGACCATGCATACTGCCAATCATTTTCCCATTCAGGCGATTATCACATTGACTGAGTCTGGCGACACGGCTTTATGGATATCCCGACAGCACAGCATTGTTCCTATTTTTGCTATATCAGCCAATAAGAGAACCATTGGCCGTTTAAGCCTTGTAAACAATGTCTTTCCTATCTATATTGATTTTCATCAATTCAACCCTGAAGGATTGAATCAACAAATTTTGCATGAATTAGTCAAATCAGGGCACCTTGAAAAGAAAGGTTATGTTTTATTAACCCGTGGCACCCAAATTGGAACTCCCGGCGGCACTAACTGCATGGAAATTATACCTGTCGTTTGAGTGCCTGGCATCTTATTGGTTAAAATAGTGTTCTTCCATAAGCGATAAAATCGGTCATTTTACCATCACTTTAATCAAAACATCACCTCTATGCTACTATTAAGCATAGAGGTGATAAATATGCCAGATCATAACTCATCAGATGTTCCGTTATCGCAGCAAATAAATGAAGTCAGGGGTTTGTTGCTGCAAGCCCTTAAAGCGCAATTGGATGATCTAGTCGCTGAAAAACTCATTCCACAACCAAATGGTGTTCCTTTTATTCATTTTGAGAAGGATCCACCCCAAATTGCAACTCTAAAAAAAGTCATTAATTGTCTTTATCATGCGGAGGAAGCATTTAAAAGCTGGGAAAGCATTGATACCAGTACGCTATTGGGTAAAGCCAAAGCAGCGCCCAAATTAATCCGTGCACTAACCCAGATATACAAATCCCTGGGTTTACTTGATGAAGCTACCCCTGAAATAAGGGGTGTCATAGCCGACAATTATCATTTACTTGAACCGCTGTTTACTCAAGCTTATACCATAGTGCAAGAGTCTGGCTGGTTATCAGAATTCATGGAAATGGATGTAACTGATAAAGCCTCCAAAGTGATCTTTCAAGGAATGGATTTACTAGGTCCTGATATAGGCAAATCAGAGGATACGCATCCACTTATTGACGCTTTTTCAAAAATATCAAAACTGGTAGAAACCGTATCCACACTACAAGAAAAGAGCATGACAGGAAAAGAGAAAGAACGAGCCGTAGAATTGGTTCGTTCTTTACTTGATGACTTGGACAATAATCCTTTTATCAGTAAATTAAGTATCAGTGATTTTGAAGACTCAAAAGCCATAAAGGATTTATTAGAATGGTTTAAGAACATACAAGACGATGGTTTTGATTTTAGCAAAAAATCTATTCAGCAATATGTTTCCTGGGCTAATCACTATTTACCCACATTAATCACCTTTGCTGATCAACTGGAACGACAAAACTATTTAAAACCAGGCAGTTTAAGTACCAATTTGTGTTCTCAAATAGAGCATTTAGGCAAGCAAGTGAATGGCATACTATCTGAACCTAATTTTGGTATTACTGAGCGCGTTGTATCCATAGAATCATTGAAGGGGAAAAGAGAGCAACAAATTCATAATGCTCAGGCCAACAGTGTGCGCGCTATCATGGCTACCGAAAAACAGCAAGCGGCTACTGCTGATTTTTATCGGATCCTGGAAGCCTATAAAGGCATGAATCTTTCACAAGTCACAGAGCCGGATCGGATATTACTAAGACAATTATATCCCCAAATACAAACAGCACTGGCTCATGCCAGCTTGGACCTTGAAAATCTGTTAACCTCTGTTTTAAATACTACCGGCCCTGAAAAAACCGCACCTAAACCCAAATCATGGTGGGAATTAGCCAAAGATGGTTTAGGTTATGTAGCCAGTTATGTAGTAAATTACAACGTTGATAAAATCCTGGGAACCAGAGAATCTGTTGATCGTTTTCTGTCAAGCCAAATTGCTTCCGAACAATTTAAGATCCTGATTGCTGAAAAAGCTCGTGAAAAATTAAGGACCGGGTCAGATAAGCTAGAAGAAACCGCACTGCAATATAAAGCCGAAGTTCGTGTCAATGCTATAAAATCAACCCTGAGAAAGCAACCTTCTCCGATAGAGGCTCCTCCATCCACATTTGTTGCAGTGAAACCTTCGAAATTAGTCAATCTGCGTGGAACACTAACTGCCATTCAGGAAATGCAATTATCGACTACAGTAAACAGCACAAGAGCTAGTGTCGATACTCTGATTCATCGCCATTTGCCAGAAAAATATCAAGCCTGTTTTTCAACTCTTCCGTATCAAGTCAATGAAAAGGATCCTGAGTTGGTGAAACAAATTAAAGCGATTGAAAATAATTTGTTTCAATTAGAAAAAGCGCTTAAAGATTTTGAAAAAATCGATTTGAGCTATGGGATTATGATCCGATTGCATTATTTTATCGCAATCGCTTCTGCAGCTTCCAAACTAAAATCAAGTGTCAAAGAACTTTCACCAGAGGGTCAAAAAGCGCTGGCTCCACTGTTGCAACAAATTATGACTTTAGGGTCATCTTTCTCAGACACCAATTATACAGCTAATGACTTATCCGCCTTGCAACAATTAAAAACAGAAGGCCAAGTCAGGACCAGAAGTCCACTCGAAACATCTCCGGAAAAAACAAAAACATTACCTGAAGAAACTGTAAAGGGAAATGAAAAAAAACCAAAAGAAAAAACGACTGAATTATTGGATTATGCTGATAAAATCAGTACTGCTCGGACATTGTTATTAAGTAAGTTTAAATCCACCTTATCTCCTGCCATAGCTGACAGTCTAAACCCACAGGAACATGGCGTTCCATTTGTTCATCTTGATCAAGACCCGCCACAAATCGCGGCAATAAAAAAAATCATCAACAGTATGTATCATGCAGAGTGTGCTCTTAAGACCTGGCATGGCATAGATACCAGCACTACCGTGGGTAAGATTGCTGCCGCACATCAAGGCGTAGCGGCATTATCCCAAGTGTACAAATCATTTACGTTGTTTACCGAGGATTTCTCAGACATTCACAATTTAATTCGTGAGAATCACGATTTAATAGCGCCTGTAATTACTGAAGCAAACAGGCTGGTGAACCAGTATGGCTGGGCAAGTCAATTCAGTGAACTTGACGTCGCGCAAAAACTGGGAAGCATTTTAGGTCAGGGAATTAATACAGTTCAACCTAAAACGGATGAAATAACGCAAACCGCTTCACTGGTTAAATTATTTTCAGAAATTCCAAGGTTATTGAACAATATTTCAAGTTCATTGGATCAAAAATCTGAGAAATCAATTGATGAGTTAAGAATCAGCAGCAAAAAAATTGAAGCCATAGGTTCAGTATTTGAATTGTTTTTTGAAGAAAATGCCCACTTAATGAGCATGTTTAAAGGATTCAGCGCTATCTCTGGTCTTATCGAATTAAATAAAAAAATTCAACGCGAAGGAACTAACCTGCAAGAGGTCACTATTCGACAATACCAGGAATGGTTAAAAGAGGGTTATCCCAAGTTGATGATGATGCTTGATGAAATTGAGACACGTCACTACTTAACACCAGGCCTTTTATCAGCACCTATTGCCCTGGAATTAGACCAAATTAACGACAAACTAAATGAAATTATCGAAACCAAACCCAATTTTAAATTGCAAAAAATTCCTCTTTCATTCTATATGGGCGACAAACGCATAGAACGCTTAATGGCTAAAAAAACAGAACACTGCCTTGCATTGATCCAAATAGAAGAGCAAAAAAAAGCAGTTAACACTTTTTTCGGAATACTTAAACACTATTCAGGTCAACCACTCACCAGCATAAAGCCAAATGAGCTCGCTCAATTGCGTCTTGCTTTTGTCAAGATTCAATCAGCAATGGCAAATACTCATTTGGAATTAAGTAATGATTTTGTTGCTGCTTTAAATCAACTTGAAACATCCCCACCTGAAACAATAAATAAAATTAAGGTGACAGTCTCTCAATTGATAAAATTGCAGCCTGCAGTTGAAAACTATTTAAACGAACACAAAAAATCCTGCGAATTAAAAATTGCTGTCGTTGATAAATCCATCGAGCACGTTAAAGCCAAATCTTTTGAGTTAAAATCTGATACATCAAAAGAAATCAATATTTTTCAACTGCGTAGAACATTTTTAGAAACCGAAGGCAAGAAACCCGCTGTAGGTCCTGGAGAATTAAAACCAACATCAGTCTCATCTCTTAACACCGTTCGTGGTAATTTGGCTTACATTCAAGAATTAAAATTGTCATCCACCGTGGGTATGATACGAGAGCAGTTTTCTGCTCTCACCAGAGATAATTTCTCAACTCGAGTGCAAGAATATTTAATAAAACCTGAAGACAAACCATTGCACGTCATAAATGACACAGATCCGCTCATGGTAAAGCAAATTAAAGAAGTCGAAAACGGTTTATATCACCTGGAAACCGCTTTAAAACAATTTGAGCACATAAAAAAGAGCGGCAGCCTTGTGTCGCAAACAAAAGCGTTGGTAGAAATTGCAAACCATGCTCACGAATTAAAAATGGCAGTGGAGCGATTTTCACCGGAATTGAAACAGCATTATGGTCCATTAGTACGTACCGCATTGAGTTTCAGTAATAAAGTTCAATCCATCAATTACAACAAAGAAGATTGGGCTGATCTTCAGTTTATTCTTAATAGAGCCCATAAAGAATTGTTAAAAAGAAAAACACCAAGAGACCATCGTATTGAAAAAGCATTTTTTGAGGCTGGAATTCGTGAAGTACAAATCGACCGGAATGAATCAATAGGAAAAAAAGCGGCAAAACTAGGTGTAAAATACGCGCATTTGGCCTCTCCCCAGTTAGAGAAAGCAAGAGCCTATTTAAGTTCCAGATACAAAAATGCGTTTGGTCAACAACCCAAGGTTATTCGTTCGTTTACCCGAGAACAATTAGCGAATGAAGAATTTATGGACGCTGAAATTAGCAGATTGAAAGAAACATTAGAAGAGAAGTATGGTTTTAATATTGCAACGATCAAAGTTCTTCTTGATTTATTAGAACAAATTCAACGGGCTGGGGCTCAGGCAGCTGAGGTAGCTGGCATGGTCAATACCTTGGTTACTTATGACTTCCCCAAGATAAAAGAAAATGCGTATAGAGATTTACTTACGAAATTATCTCAGGAAGAAGACTACCTGAATTTAAAACCAGGCACATTAATTAATCCAGCCATGGCTGCAGTCAACCAATTATTCTTATCTGCTGCCTTGGAATTAGACATGCCTTTTAGTAAAAAGTTATCTATTCTGGACGATACCACTTATGTCAATATTCTCATCAGACAAACCGAAAGCGATCTGCAAACATTAAAGAAAAAGCTGTCCGAAGATCCCTCGAATCATGAAATAGCATTTGAAATTGAGATTAAGAACGATAAATTAGCTTTCCTCAGGCAACAGATGGTGCTGCTTGAAGATAAAAACCCCAATCAAACCAGAAATGTCTTAATGGACATGCAGTTCGAAGTGTCATTACGTAATCACCTTGTTTATACAACGCTTAAAGCGCCGATTGCCCAGGAATATGAACAAATTGCCAGAGAATATTACAAAAAAAATAAAAATCGCTTTCTATATGCCGATGACTGTTCAAAAGAGTTGCTGCAAGGATTGAAAGAATTTGAAAAAAAACATTTGCCTGATCATTTGATAGTTTTTGAAGCCTACGACAGGCTCCGCCTATTCAGCGCAAAACTCCCCCCCAAAAATCAGGATGTCAAAGAGTATATTGAGAACATCAATAGAGAATTACAAAATAGAGACATCCCAATAAGGCAACGTGCTTTAAAAGTTAAATTATTACCCAATGACACTGTCTTTATTGAAAAATTAATTTCAGCTGATAAAGGCACTCATTTCCTGAGAAAATTTATGCAGTTTATTACAATCATTACAGCAAGTATCACCGAAGCAATAAAAACCGGGGGCAGTTTGATTTATATTTATCGCCAAAAACAAATGGAACAATCAATAAAGAATATAGAAAAATCGATAAGCCTTAAAGAAGAACTTAATGCCATAAAAAATACGGATGGCCCTTCACCACGCGAGGGAGAAGGAAAAGAAGGTGAAATCAAGTTTACCAAATTGTAAGGTTCAACAGGTTTTATCGATATAAAACCGTTCTATATCATGGCCTTACTCCGTTAATACGTTAAACACCTAAGGTTGTTTTAAAATCATAAAGTAAGCATCAACATAATCAGGTAAACCTCGAGTAGCTTTGTACAGAGCACTCTGTCCCGGAAAACTTCCTGCCAAATAATCGATTTGATAGAAATTGTTATTAAAAGCACCCCCAGTATCAGCCATGATGCCCATTTTAGTCATTTTACGCCCTGATTTGTCTTGATACTGAACCATCAGTAATTTTCCCAAGCCAAATTCAGTCAAATCAGCCGCAAAGGTCACATTGGGGTTAACAGTAATTTTGTATTCAGCGTCCTTTCCATAACCTTTAATTCCATCAACTTCCTTGAAATACCAGAAGCGCTCCTGCTGATAGGGCGTTTTAGTTCGATTATAGGCAATATTGTTACTACGATGGACATTAAATGTTTTTTTGCCAACAGTCGGTCCGAAATCTGCAACAACGGTACCTTGCAGTAAAGCTGCCTCTAAATCATCCCGACTGAAGTAGGCCAATTCACTAACCGGTTGATTTTTAAGAGCACCGGATAATATCGCTTGCTTTCCATATTTGAAACGGATCAATTCTGGTTTGGCATTTGCTTCATCCAGAGTCAAATTCTGCTCATCTTGGGGTAAGGCATACAAAGGATAGGGTTTCTTGGAGGTCGGTTTGGTACTGGCGCCTGCCAAATGCACAAAATATTTAGTCATCAATATCTTATCTTTGGGTATATTTTGTAATAATGGTTTATTGGCAGATAATTGTTTTGCTTGCTTTAAGTCAGGATACCATCGAATGAAATCGAAGTGTTGTTTTACAAAATCCGGGTTATTTAATTTTTTTTGGTTCTGACAAATAAATTCTAGGGTTCTTTTTACTCTTTCTAAGGAAATCTTAATGATTTTTCCATCGTGAATCACTTGAGGGTCATAATTTTTACCCTTGTTTAAGTAAGCTAAAGTATGCTTTGCTGTACTGCATAATTCAGCTCCCTTAATGTCGTATATTCCATAAAAAGCAGGTTGGGATGGTAAAAATTTTGGCGCAGCCCACAGTGGAGAAATAAACAATGCTGCTGAAAAAAATGTCACTATTCGCATTTATTCTGCCGTTTCCTTCTTCTCTTCTGCTTTTCGAGACAATCCTAATTTTTCTTTTAAACGAGCTACGGCATCCGGATCATATTGCTTTGGCGCTTTATGTTTGACTACTACGGATGATGGCTTGGCGGATTGCATGGCCGTATTTTGTGATGTATACGCAGAACTTCTGAGGGGATATACTGGCAAAACAGGCTCAGGATGAGAGTCAATTGAATTGATTGGCTTAATGCTGGAAATTGTACTCTGTTGATTATTGACATGCGAATGAGTAACTACTTTTCCACTTACTTGTTTGCGAGCATTTTTAACACTCTTTTCCACACGTTTTTTAATTTTCATGGAAGCATGCTCAGCTTCTTCTTCCGTAACCTCCGCTACTGGATTTCCTTGCAAATCGATACGGACTTCACGAGCCTTTAAGCAAGCCAGATAATCGAGACGACGGGTAAAAAGAACAACCGCTTCTCTTAATTTACTTTTAGAAATTCCAACTTGCTCTGCTTTTTCTGCATGCTGCAATATGTCAGACATAATACCAATCTTTAATGGCCGGATACGCAAAGAATTATCAAATGCCTCAGGAAAATTAGCCGCAAGCCATAATAATGCGTCAGATCGTGCACGTTTGGATTGATTTTTTTGTGCTTTATTGATAACAGCGGTTCGTGGGTGCAGCGCCTGCTTTCTCATTCTGGTACCCTTATTGTGTTTAGTCTATTGGCATGAAAATTATCAAAATCATTTGATTTGCAAAAGTCTGTCGACCTTGAATGTATGATAGTCATATCGTGAAGTCAGATGGTGTAAATTATGCTATTAATTACTCGAGGAATGAGCGCACAATGTACAATGTTTATTGGTTGTTTGCAAGCCTTCTTTATTATTTCCATTAAGCTGAATGCCTTTTGATTTGTATCCAATTAGCAAAATACATTATGATATGTCTATAATTAATTTAAGTCAGACAGAATAGAGCATAGGATACTTGCCAGATTACTAAATGAAGGAAACCTTATCGCTCAATCATGTATAAATGGTGATTACAAAATGAGGATAATACTTTCAATTCTTGCTATATTCATCCCTTGGTTGGTTTTATTGATTAAAGACAATCCAGGCGGAGCTGTTGTTGCCTTGATTATGCAGGCAACACTGATTGGATGGCCTTTTGCTTCAATCTGGGCGTGGCGGGCAGTCAATCCACTTACTCCGGCGTCTCACACCAAACAATAATTATTATCCCAATCCTGTTTTTATCCAACATATAACTAAATCAGGACTTAAGAAAAATGCCAAGGTCGAGGCAAAAAAATGTTTTTAATGAGGGAGTTTAGATAAACTAAATGACCGAATTAAAAACTTTTTTTAACAAAGAGATTGGAATTTTCTGTAAGTCATGTAAATAATTCGGAGTTATAAATGCGAACACGTGTTATTGTAAATGGTGCCCACGGAAAAATGGGAGTACTCGCCTGTGAAACATTGGAAAACCATGAGCAGTTTGAAATAGTTGCCAAACTAAGCAGACAGGACAACCTTGGTCAAAGTATACTGGACACCCAAGCACAAATAGTTGTTGATTTAACAAGAGCAGACTGTGTCTATGAAAATTCTTTAACCATTATTAATCATGGCGCCCGACCTGTTATTGGAACATCGGGATTGCTTGAAACGCAAATCGATGAACTCACCAAGCTTTGTGCAATAAAACAAATGGGTGGAATTATTGCGCCTAACTTTTCTCTTGGTGCTGTTTTAATGATGATGCTCGCCACGAAAGTGTCTGAATACTTTTCGGAGGTAGAAATTATTGAAGGTCATCATCAACAAAAATTGGATGCGCCATCAGGGACCGCTTTAAAAACTGCAGAAATGATAGCTGCGGCACGCAAAAATCCAAAAAACAAGCTTGCGTTAAAAGAATTAACCCCAGGAGCCCGTGGCGGCTCTCATCATGATATTAATATCCATTCCCTCAGACTACCTGGATTGCTTGCCCGGCAAGAAGTCCTTTTTGGCAATATTGGCGAGACATTAACTATTACACATAACAGTATCGATCGCCGCTGTTTTATGCCGGGAATAGTATTGGCTTGCCAAAAAGTATTAAGTTTAAATAATCTGGTTTATGGTTTGGAACATTTGCTATAAATTGCAAGGATTAATTTGACCCGTATTACTGCAGAGTATACGGGTCTCGCTCTTCAGCAAATGGCATGGAACGGTTTTCAATTCTACTTCTTAAACATTACATATAAACCATTCCGCTGTTTTCTCTTTTGGAACTCTCAAACAAAGAAGACCATTCTAAAATCGCTTCATCTGCCAATGTTTGTAATGTAGCTTCTGATGTCAGAGGTTGTAATAATTTCCGAATACGATCATATACTGAATTGGTTGCTGTAGTCCTCGATGAATCACTTTCTGGCCGATTTAAAACGGCTGCAAATATTTTTCCAATACGCAGAATATTATCATTGCCGGAGTTTTCATCGTGCATTACCTCACGAATATTGAGTATTCCAGTCGGTGTTGAGCTCACATCTTTATCAGAGAACCACCGTAATTTCCAGGAATCTTTGCTTGATTTTTGAAATCTGCGCTCTTCATTGATTAAAGCGCTTAGCACATCATAAAGTCTGGTGCACATTTTTTCGCCCAGCTGTTTGGCAATTAACAAGCAATGCAATTCGTTTTCTGGCAGAAAAAAGGAACGCAAATCCTTGCTAATATTTTTCACTTCATTATCAGTAGCTAATCGGTCATCATAGGCTAATGCTTTCTCAGTGCCCAAGCGCTTGTTAATGGCCTCAGCTATATCGTTTGGCCAGTACCAGTCAGGCGTTTTGATTCCCTCTGAACCTGGCGCATTTTGCCCTGCAAGCTCATGTTGATGCCTTGAGATATAAAGATCTACAACAATATTGATAAAATTGACTCGTTCTTCTTTTTCTTTGGGAATTCCAAATTTAGGCCAATTTCCATATTTTGCCTTATATAAAATCATGGCATCAGTATGCAACAACTCGACTGCTTTTCTATCTTTACCACTGACACAGGAACCATAGCTATACCCATTCATGGTTAGAATGATTAGTTCTTCCAAAGAGCTAAGGAATAATTCCCTGCCATCGTAATCCCAGAACGTTGCAGATCCTAAAGGAGACTCTAAAACGGCTCTATAATCATCGATTAACGCCTGTAATCCGGGCTTCGTAGACACGCATTTCTGCGCTGCCTTTAATAAAAACTCGCTGTCTTTATCCGTTGCCTGAGTATAATAATAACGCTTGGCAATATTAAAAGGATGATTATGTTGGAATATTTCATGCCTGCGCTTGCTCCGAGTGACCGCATCTCGGGCAATTTTATACAACTCCAGATCCGGAGGTAATTCCGGTAAAAAGTCTGTAACCACAGTTGGAATATAATCTACTGCATGGATAGGGCTAATTAATGTTTGTAATAACAAAGGCTGTTGTGGTTTGGCAAACTCCATCACCTTAACCAGGTTGGAGTCAACATGACGCTGCTGGACATCTTCAGGAAACTTTAACGAGTCACGACTGGCAACATGACTTGAGCGATATCTCCTATCATAAAATAAAGTGTCCTTACCCTCAGAATCGATTAAATACAAACTGTGTGCGCCATAATTGGCCGGAGCCGGTAAGGTTCGATGCCGGCTTGATAAATAGGATACGACATCTTCTACCCTCTCGGTATTTTTGAGAGCGTATTCCAAAAAGTATTGTTGTTTCTCGGACAAAACCCAATACCATTGTGGAAGCTTAGGCACTAAGCTCAGGGTCAAAGCATATTGCTCATTTTTGGCCTGCTCGACCATAAATTTTTTAAACTCTTTTAAACTGGATTTAATCTCATGTGGATTAGCAGACAAAACTCGAATCATGGCTTGCTGCGCAGGGCTTAATTCATTGAACCAGGAAGGATACGGCGGTGAGTTGGTATAGATTTGATTTAATTCCGTGGTCAAATTAAGTGACCTTTTTGCAATATCCTCCCAATTACCAAAGAATGTATTAAAATGCTGCAGAACTTTTTTAGGATCAACAGAGCTTAAATTCAGATTACAATAATATGCTTGTTGATAAGGCGGCAGATTTTTAAACCAGGCGGGTGTTTTAGGGAAATTATATTTTTTTAATTCTTTTAATTCATTTGACCATTGCTCATAAACAGGTGAAAGAGACTCGTCATATTGCAATACATATTTTGTCTCACTACCCATGTCTATAGGCATTATCGTAGCGACATCACTACGACCTCGACTCATTAGCACATATTGCTCTGCTTCATTAAGGCAGGCTATCGCTTCTTTGACTGCCTTGCCTTTAGGCCATTTCCATGCGATTGCAATGGCTTCAACCAGTTTGGCAGTAAATCGTTCAAGCTCAAAATGTAACTCTTCTAATGTCAGTTTTTCCAGGTCACATGAAGCCTTGCATTCTGCGGCATAAGTACTTAAGGTTTCAACCGTCAGAGCAGTATATTTTGGATCGAGAGGGTAAGCTTTTAAAATAAATGAAAAGGCATCATGAAGGCTATCTATCCGGCGAACGATACTTTTACGATAATCAGGTTGCTCTTTAAAATACTCTAATTTGTAACCAGGTAGAAGTCGCTCTAATGTCTCAAATACCTGAGGAGATAATATTGTATTTTCCAAAACACGTAAAATTATACCTTTTCCCATAGCTTAATTCCCTTACTGCCTTAATTTCCTCATTATTGTATAAATAATTCAAAGTGACAATGTTTTGAATTAACAATTGAATTATATATTTAGCCTAAGATATCAGGAAGTTAATTGTCTTAATAGCATTACTTCATGCTAAACTAGTTTTTTTGGAGGAATAGTAAAAGGATAGCTATGAAAAGTATAGAGGATTTTACAGGTTTTTCAGAGTCCGGGATTGATGATGCCATTCAAAACGCTTTAAAAAAAGCAGGCAATCCAACTCATTTTGAGGTCGTTGAAACACTAGGTTCACAGGGTAGCCAATCAGATAGACAATATCAGGTAACACTTAAAACACAAAGTGACTAATCATTAAGCAATGGCTCATTCGCTAGAAATAAATGGCAAAAAATTAATTTCAGTTCTGTTTTTCTAACTATTATCTAGCGACTGCCTTTCAATACAAGGAGTTTAAAAATGGGATACAATGTACCTCACTATATTGGTGGGCAACTTATTAATGAAACTGATACCGAAGCTCAATCCATTTATAATCCTGCTCTGGGTGAAGTTATTGGCCAAGTTCATTTTGCGTCAAAGGCAACCTGTGACAAAGCTGTGGCTGTTGCCAAAGCAGCAGGAAATGAATGGTCACAAACCCCCGCTATAAAAAGAGCACGGGTTTTATTCCGATTTAGAGAGCTGTTGGAAAAATACCAAACGGATCTGGCACGAATAGTCACTCGTGAGCATGGAAAAACTCTGGATGATGCGAAAGGTTCCGTGGCCAGAGGCATTGAAGTGGTGGAATTACACTGCGGGCTTGTCAACGAGCTGAAGGGGGATTTTTCTGCCGAAGTGGCGAGCCATATTGATTGTCATACTTTTCGGCAACCTCTGGGAGTCTGTGCCGGGGTATCTCCATTTAATTTTCCTGTCATGGTACCCATTTGGATGATGATTCCTGCCATTGCTTGTGGAAATACCTTTATCCTTAAACCCTCCGAGCAAGATCCTTCTGCGCCAATCCGCTTGCTGGAACTGTTAAGTGATGCCGGTTTGCCACCTGGTGTCGCCAATTGTATCCAGGGTAATAAAACGACCGTTGAGCATTTACTGGCTCATCCGGATATAGCCGCTTTTACTGCAGTCGCTTCCACTCCTGTTGCCGAATACATTTATACCACTGCGGCAGCCTATGGAAAACGGGCACATACTTTTGGCGGCGCTAAAAATCATTGTGTGGTTATGCCTGACGCCGATTTGGATCAAGCCGCTAATGCTATCGTCGGAGCAGCCTATGGTTCAGCTGGAGAGCGTTGCATGGCTTTATCGGTCGTTGTAACGGTGGGGCAACATACAGCAGATGCCTTAATCAATAAAATTGCTCCCCTCATTCGAGCCATTCGTGTAGACGCGGGGGATGTTGAGGGTGCTGATATGGGGCCTCTTATCAGCCAGGCTCACCGGCAAAGGGTGTTGGCTGCTATTGAAAAAGGGGTTAATGAAGGTGCCCGCTTAATCATCGATGGCAGAACCTTTCAACATCCTCAATACCCCCAGGGTTTTTACCTGGGACCTTGTTTGTTTGACGAGGTGACCGAAGAAATGTCTGTCTATCAAAATGAAATTTTTGGACCCGTACTGGTTATCGTGCGAGTCAACCATTTTGAAGAAGCTCTTGCTTTGGTCAATAAACACCAATATGGAAATGGCACTGCTATTTTCACTCGAGATGGCTTTACAGCTCGTGAGTATAGTCAACAAGTTCAAGCAGGCCTGGTCGGGGTTAATATTCCAATACCTGTTCCCATTGCCAATCATCCTTTCGGAGGCTGGAAGCGATCTGTGTTTGGAGACACGAACATGCATGGAGAGGAAAGTATTCATTTCTATACTCGACGCAAAACGGTTACCAGCAAATGGCCAATAACTGAATTAAAGGATAGCAGCTTTGCCATGCCCACTCATGATTAATTAGGCTTATTACGGAGAAATATATGGCTAATATTGGATTTGTAGGCTTGGGTCATATGGGTTTCCCAATGGCCATTAATCTTTTGAAAGCTGGTCATAGTGTCATGGGCTATGATTTGCAACAATCAGCACTTGAGCATTTTGCTGAACAAGGAGGAGCAATTGCCCATAACTTGCAAGAACTGGCGAAAGGCAAAGACATCATTGTTACTATGTTACAAACGGGGCAGCAAGTTTTACACGTATGCCTTGGTGTAGATGGTATATTCAGTCAATTAAATGCTGGCTCACTGTACATCGATTGCTCCACAATTGATGTAAAAAGCTCTCGAGAAACTCATCAAATTGCGAAAGAAAATCATCTTCTGGTTGTCGATGCTCCCGTCTCTGGAGGCGTAGCGGGGGCTGTCGCAGCCACATTGACATTCATGGTCGGTGGTGAAATGGAGGCTTATCATGCGGCGCATCCCATTCTCACTGCTATGGGAAAAAAAATCATCCACACAGGCGGTGCAGGCAGCGGGCAAGCAGCCAAAATCTGCAATAACATGATACTGGGCACCACAATGATCGCCATATCAGAAGCGTTCATTCTGGCGAAAGAGTTAGGA
This sequence comes from Legionella pneumophila subsp. pascullei, assembly GCF_900637585.1. NCBI lineage: Bacteria > Pseudomonadati > Pseudomonadota > Gammaproteobacteria > Legionellales > Legionellaceae > Legionella > Legionella pneumophila. The sequence goes on along the minus strand of NZ_LR134380.1, from coordinate 149,784 downwards.
TTATCCAATGAAAAATTATTTGAAGTGGTAAACAACTCATCAGGCCAATGTTGGGCTATGAGCAAATACGTCCCTGTGCCAGGAATCTTGGAAAATGTTCCTGCAAATAATGATTATAAGCCAGGATTTGCAGCAAAAATGATGTTGAAGGATTTGCTATTGAGTCAAAATACCGCGAAGTCAGTTCACATTGAAACACCCCTTGGAGCCAAGACTACTGAAATTTATCAACAATTTATCGATAAAGGCCTTGGTGATGTCGATTTTTCAGCCATTATCAAACAGATTGCCAAAACACAAGAGGTGTAGCATGCATCCCGTCCATCTAACTCACCCTCATTTAACCCTTACAGAAGAATCTTTATCTGAGTTTTGGTCTGAAATTGCCGCACAAACCATTGACTGGATGCAACCTTGGAGTATTACCCTGGAGGGCGGATTAGATAAGGGCGACGTCAAATGGTTTCAAGGTGGCTTGCTCAATGTGAGCGCTAATTGTCTGGACAGGCATTTACCCCACAAAGCCCATCAAACGGCCATCATTTGGGAAGGTGACGATGAAAATCAAAATAAAACTCTGACTTTTGCCCAGCTGCATTCTGAGGTATGCAAAATGAGCAATGTGTTAAAAAGCTTGAATGTTGGCAAGGGTGATACGGTGGGCATTTACATGCCCATGATACCTGAAGCGGCCATTGCCATGCTGGCTTGTGCGCGCATTGGGGCTATTCATACCGTGGTTTTTGCCGGGTTTTCAGCCCATGCACTGCAACAGCGGTTAATAGCCTCATCCTGCAAATGTTTAATCACTGCGGATGCGTTTCAACGTGGAGGGAAAACTATTCCTTTAAAGAAACAGGCCGATGAAGCCAGCCGGGATCTAAATATCACCAAGCTGATTGTTAAAAACTCTAATGCCTCAATAACAGCAGATAGAAATAAAGAGCACTGGTGGCATGAGCTGAAACAAACCGTATCGGATCAATGCGCGCCGGAACCAATGGACGCAGAAGATCCGCTGTTTATTCTCTATACCTCTGGAAGCACAGGACAGCCGAAAGGAGTAGTGCATACCACAGGCGGCTATTTAGTGCAGGCCGCTTATACGCATCAACTGATATTTGATTGTCAGGACCATGAAGTATTTTGGTGCACTGCTGATGTCGGTTGGATTACAGGCCATAGTTATGTCGTATATGGCCCCCTATGCAATGGCATTACTACGTTGATGTTTGAAGGAATACCCACTTGGCCTGACGCAGCAAGAAATTGGCGCATCATTGATAAGCATCAAGTGAACGTGTTCTACACAGCCCCGACGGCCATCCGCTCCCTAATGAGAGCGGGCGACCAATGGCTAAACTCAAGCTCAAGAAGTTCTCTGCGTTTACTGGGTTCAGTGGGTGAGCCAATTAACCCGGAAGCATGGAATTGGTATCACCAAAAAGTTGGGCAAGGGAAATGCCCGATAGTAGATACATGGTGGCAAACTGAAACTGGAGCTATTATGATGAGTCCCAGCATCAGCGATGAAGTTCTCAAACCAGGCTCTGCTCGTAAACCCGTTCCGGGGATCATACCAGTCCTCTTAAATGAGCAAGGGCAGGAAATTAATGGCGCTGGAGAAGGATTTTTGGCTATCAAATATCCATGGCCTTCTATGGCAAGAACCATTGCAGGAGATCACCAAAGATACTGCAACACTTATTTATCCAATGGCTATTACATCACTGGTGATGGCGCCCGACGAGATGAAGACGGAGACTATTGGATTACAGGTCGAATTGATGACGTACTTAATGTTTCCGGGCATCGATTGGGTACTGCTGAAATTGAATCAGCCTTAGTCAGCCATCCTAAGGTGGCAGAAGCTGGTGTCGTAGGTATTCCTCACGATTTAAAAGGGCAAGGCATATTTGCCTATGTCATTCTGAAGCAGGGAAATAAGCCGGATGCTAAGCTCCAAACTGAATTGATGGAGCGCGTCAAGGATGAAATCAGCGCTATTGCCAAACCAGATGTCATTCAGTTTGTAAATGATTTGCCGAAAACCCGTTCAGGTAAAATTATGCGCCGAATACTAAGAAAAATTGCTTGCAAAGAAGTTTCGCACATTGATGAGCTGGGAGATTTAACAACCCTTGCTAACCCTCAGGTCGTTGCGGAACTAATGATGAATTTTTCGAAGCAGTAAAAAGAATGCTCGAGCTTCACAAAGTTTATGAGATAACAAAGGAATAAACTCTGTGAAGCTCGGCCAACATTTCAAGCAATATCAAATCAATTTTATCAGGCTCTGACAGTAAGTGGTTGTATTGCCTCTGAAAAATCTTTGACAATTTTTTCAGAATCGGTGGGTACAGGAAATAATCGCCATCTTCCCGCATATAAATTGGCCCCACCCAAAGTGCATAAAGTGACTAAAGCACTCGCCAAATCAGCAAGGACTTGTTTCCAGCCACGATGTACTTCTAAAACAGGTAAGGCCGAATTAATGGCACGTACACAAGCTTGATGAAAATTTCTGCACTTATCGTTTTTAGGCAATTGAGAGTTTTTGAAATGTTCTTCGGCTATTAATAAATTATCATAAAATGTTCTCGCTATGGGGGCTGCACGTTGATAATTTTTATCTTCCCCGGCTTTGGCTTCCAATGTTTTAACCATCTTTTCAATGATTTTTAAGTGGTCGGAAAATTTAATTGTGGCAAGAACATTCAAAGTTTCATTTGCCATGGCGATTTGGTCAGTAATACGCTTACTCATCGCATCAGCTTGCCTGTTGATTTCACGAATTTTATCTGCCAGTGCCATTCTGATATCACTATGGTACTCTTCAGATAAATGTTGAAGCTGCTCTTGAGCTTTAAGCAAGTCTGGTTTGTTATCAACCAAATTTCGAACTGATTGAATTAAATCCTGTTTTCTGGCAATCACTTCTTCAACTGATTGGCAGCCATTAAAACTTACCGCAAATTCCCTGATTTGTTTTTCATAGCTTTTTACTATTTCTTCAGCATTTATTTTAACGATCAGTTGATCGGCAATCTCATTGACTTTTTGCTTTTTAGCTTGCAGTGCTTTTGCTATCGGTGGGTGCAAATCCGTACAATCCAGAACCTTTTCTGCACTTAATAAGGCTTGATTGGGTTTAACCAGGCTCTCAAGTTGTTGCAATAAATGATTACGCTGCCGTTCTACTGCGGAAGAAGAACTGATATCATTAAAACCAATTGCAAAATTATTAATTCTTTTCTCAACAGAATCGATAACCTTTTGCGCCTCATCAATAAGCTGTTTTTGCAATATTTCAGCCTGCAAATTAATCTTATCAACCTGCTCATAATAGACAAATTTTATTTTGGGATTAGCTATTAATTGTTCACCCAAAAGATCTTCCGCTTTAACCAGTTTGTGAAGTTGTTTGTTCAACAGAATACGTTGGGATTCAATAGCTACTATGGCGTTGGCGTCATTAAAGTCTATTGGGAACTCTTTTATTTGCCTGACATGTTCATCTATATCCGTTTCATATTTCTTAAGAAAATCTATACGCCGATTAGCTGCAACGTCTATCATTCGTAACTTACGCTGTAAAGTTTTCTGGATTTCAGGATGTTCATCGGGTAAATCAAGTACCTGTAATGCATTTTGTAATTCGCCAGAATTAATTATTTGCTTAAGTTGGCCTTTGAACTCTTCTGCATTAAGATTGATGTGTTCAACGGTTTTATAAATCTCAAAATTAAATGGAAAAGAATTGATTCGTTGAACGATCTCTGCAATCACTCTTTTAGCATCTTCAACTCGTTGTTGTCTTAATAAATTATCAATGACAGGAATTTTTATCACTGGCTGTGGATTAGATAGAGATTCAAACCAAGATTTGAATTCACTGGATTCCCTTAAAGCGATTTTCTTTGCATACTCTTCTAATGAAATGCTAAATAGAACATTAATTTTGTGAGATGCGAAAACAAATAAGGCTTTTGCCGCTTGAGGATTGATTTGGCTTAATCTGAACAAACTTTCAAATAGTTCATCCGGATCGTTAAACGTTGCACTGGCAAAAACGATATCAAAAAACTCCTCATCCATTGTTGATGCGTCTTTGCCTTTTATGTACTCAATCAATAAATCTGGTAAAGTCTTTAGTGTGAGATAATAGGCGATTGCTTTTGCAAAACGAGCTTTTGGCGTAAATATAGTCTCTATTGATTTTTTAGAGAAAACATTGGCTATAAATAAAGCTCTTAATCCTGATGCTCTTGTTAAACTAGAAGAGGCTCCACCAAAGTAAAAATTGATTATCCCGGATTCAATTTCTTGTTTCGCTTTTTCAGCTGTATAGCCTAATTGATTGATTTTTTGTTTTATCGCGGACTTCACTATTAAATTGAGAAAAGCCTCGCTATTAAAGTTTATGCCTGCTTTGGGACTTAATTTGTTTTCTTCGACTGGGTTTGACAAGGCTAATTCTGTCAAAACCTCACCTAGTAATTCCTGAGATGTTTCTTCGTTAAGAACCAGTTCAAGCAAGTCCAGTGTAGGGATACGGGTTATGAGTAATTTTAGAAATTCCTTTTTAGAACCATCCGCATTGACTATGCAAGTGGTTAATATTTTCTTTTCATCCACTGACAGTTTAAGGAAAAGTTTTTCCAGATAAGGGATTTGCTTATGCAAACTAATGCAAGAAGAAATCATTTTGTTGTTAGTTAGAAGATTCATTTCTTCCAAAGACATCAGCCTTTTCTGCAACCCAGAATGGGCGAAAACATACCTTCCTTCATCGTTGGAAAGTGTCAATAATTTTTTTATCAAACTGGCTCTATGGATATTGGTATTAAAAAGGCAAAATCGGCAGTTTCGTTTGTTGAGATCATCTAACTTATAAGTTTCTGTTTTAGAATTATCATGCGGATTGATTAATACAAAATCATAGTTGCCAGAACCTTTAGGAATGATTTTGTCTATTCTTAAAGCATGACGGCCATGAAACTTCCCAAAGACATCGACTTTTCCATAAGACATACTAATATAAACAGGCTCATCAGGATTCATTAATTTCAATTTGATGATATCGTCAAGCTTTGAGTAGGGAATGTCTTCCGCTTGAATGCCAAAGAATTTGCCCACAAAAGCCGTGGAAGTAAAACCGGCAATTCTGTCTGGGATATCATGAGCAACAACGCTTGCCAAAGGATCAGTATTACTCCAATCTCCCGCATAATAATAAGAAACCAATCGCTCCAAAATTTTTATTGCCAGTGAATTACTTTTTACCCCACCGTATTGATTATCAATTTCCTTTAGTCTTTCCGGGCTAATCTCAAACACATCTTCATTGCTGAGTTCATCCACATAATGGGTGTATTTCCCAGTCATTTTATTCTTTTGTAAATTATCTTTTAATGCCTCATGACGTTTGATTCTTACAATAACCTTGCCATCTTCCGTTTGGGTAAACAGTGATTTAATTAATTGCTCCCCTTCATCTCCAAGATTTAAAATACAATCCAGGGATGACAAAAGATAGCAACTACCTCCAATACCTTGTCGGATGGTAATAGGGCCTTTGGTTGGGAATAAAGGGGTCATTGTGGTCCTCTTAAAAGCATAACGGACAGAAAGAGGGCATTATAACAGCAAAATATTAGATAATCATTAAAAGAATGGTCTGTAATCAGTCGAAAAACTAATATCCTATAAGCTAATTCCACTCATACCAACGATCAAGCAAAGAAATCAACTCCTCAACGCCATCTTTTTTCACAGAAGAAAACGCTTGCACGGAAACCAAATGCTCTGCCAGCTCATAATACTGACGAACTTTAAGTACGGCATTTTTGACTTCACTACGACTTAACTTGTCGGATTTTGTCAGTAAAATATGCACTGGGAGTTCTCTGTGCAAAGCCCAATTCACTAATATTTGATCCAAATCTTTCAATGGATGGCGTACATCCATCAACAAAATCAATCCTCTCAAGCATTGTCTCGTTTCGAGATAGTGGGCTAAATTCTTTTGCCATTCCAATTTTACTTCCATTGCGACCTTGGCATAACCATAACCCGGCAAATCAACAAGGCGTCTTTGCTCATCAAGAGAAAACAGGTTGATGAGTTGGGTGCGGCCTGGTGTTTTACTGGTTCTTGCCAAATTTTTATTATTAGTCAGACAATTTAAGGCACTGGATTTTCCAGCGTTGGAGCGGCCAGCAAACGCCACCTCATAGCCGGAATCTTCAGGCAATTGATTGACACGGGCTGCACTTTTTAAAAATACTGCTTTAGAATATAAATTGATTGGCATAAGATATCATTTTAGTTTTGGGATTTTGACCCAGGCAGTGTACCATTAATTGACTAAATTATTATGAGAAATCCATGAAAAAATTAGCACTCGTATTAATCCTGTGCTCTTCATCAGTCATTTTTGCCCAGGAAAACCTGCAAGAGGCTGGACAAAGTAAATCAACAGTCTGTACCGCCTGTCATGGCCCGCAAGGTATTAGTACAAATCCTGAATGGCCTAATCTTGCTGGCCAGCATGAAAAATATTTTGTTAAACAATTGAAAGACATAAAAGAAGGTAAAACACGCTCTGCCCCCACTATGACTGCAATAGTCGCTAACTTGAGTGAGCAGGATATGGATGACTTGGCAGCCTATTATGCTAAAATGCCCCTTGCTGAAGGTTCAACCCCTAAAAAATATTTAAAAAGAGGTGAACAACTTTACAGAGGTGGTGATTTAAATAAACACATTGCGGCCTGTATAGCCTGTCATGGTCCTAAAGGCAGTGGAAATGCTCAAGCAGGCTTTCCTCTGCTTTCGGGTCAGCATGCAGCATATACTGTAATGCAACTGCAAGCATTTAAAGATGGCAAGCGAACGAATGACTTAAATCAAATTATGCAAGACATCAGTAGTAAAATGAGCCCAGAAGATATGGAAGCCGTTGCTTATTATATTCAAGGGTTATATTGAGGAATTGACTATGTTTAAAAAATTAATTGCCCTATTATTTCTTATGCCAATAACTGCTTTGGCAACTCAATTTATTGAAGGCAAAGATTATCAAACCGTTGCAAGCGCGCAATCGTCTACCAATAAAGACAAAACACCCCAGATTACCGAATTTTTTAGTTATGGCTGTCCATGGTGTTATAAAATTGACGCCCCACTAAATGATTGGGCAACCAGAATGGGAAAAAGCGCTCATCTCGAGCGCATTCCAGTTGTTTTTAAACCAAACTGGGATTTGTATGCCAAAGCCTATTACACAGCAAAAACCCTGGCAATGTCTGATAAAATGAATCCCATATTATTCAAAGCAATTCAAGAAGATAAAAATCCCTTGGCGACGAAACAATCGATGATTGATTTTTTTGTTGCTCATGGAGTAGACAGGGAAATTGCCAAGAGCGCTTTCGAAAACTCACCAACAATCGATATGCGCGTTAACAGCGGTATGTCGTTGATGGCACATTATCAAATTAACGCCGTACCAGCCTTTGTCGTCAATAACAAGTACAAAACTGATTTACAAATGGCAGGGAGCGAAGCGCGTTTGTTTGAAATTTTGAATTACCTGGTAAGAAAATCAGCTTAATTAACATATGCTATAAAAGATATTCCACGTCGTGATAATTTATCGTAGACCAGGTCATTTTGACCTGGCCTTCTTGCTAAGCTCCCTTGCCCGGGTTTTCCAGGCTCAAAATACCAGTATTGAAATCATAAGCAAAAATCTCGGCATATCGTCCCCAGTCAATCATTGTTTTCAAAACACGATCGGCTTCTTTCTCGCTTAAATAATCTTCCAGCTTACTCAAAAAGCGCTCTTCCGAGACGCGATGACCCGCTTTCTCATCCAGTACACGTCTTATATAACGAGCCAGAGGAACTTTTTCTAATAATCTTTGCGCGAACAATTGCTTACGCTCTTGCAAATCAGCTTCTGAAAATTGTTTTCCTAATTCGCTTAACTGAATATCTCCCGCAGACACCTTGGCAAAACCAAGTATCTCCAGAGTTTCAAGAATTGGGAACAGATCATCAATATTCATCATCAGCTCGTCCGCCAGCTCAGGCAAGTCAATACGTTCTTCAAAGGACTTCATGGTTTCTATCAGACCAGATAATTCAGAGGGCTCTACATCGGGTAATCGATAGCCTAAACCTATTTGACGCTCCCTTTGTGCTCGCTTGGCTTTTTCTTTGGGTCCGGTCGTCATTAAAGTATAAATCTTGTCAACCAAAGCCAGATATTCCGGGCTTTCCGGATCACGGGGTTGTGGGAGAGTCACTGGTAATTCAGCGCGAATATAGCCGGGATCATTACCAAAAATCACTATCCGGTCCGCTAAGGTCGCTGCTTCTTCTATATTGTGTGTTACTAATAAAATACCATTGGTATTCGTTTTCTTTTCTTTCCATAATTCCAATAAATCTGATTTGAGGTTTTCCGCAGTCAGAACATCAAGTGCCGAAAAGGGTTCATCCATTAACAACACATCCGGATTAATCACCAAAGCGCGAGCAAAACCAACCCGTTGTCGCATCCCCCCAGATAACTCCTTGGGAAAAGCGGATTCGAAACCATCCAAGCCTATAATATCTATCGCTTCAATAGCTCTATGCCGTCGTTCCTCACGGCTGATTCCTTGCGCTTCCAAGCCAAGCTCCACATTTTCCAGAACCGTAAGCCATGGCATTAAAGCAAACGATTGAAATACCATAGCAATGCCTTCTACCGGCCTGGTTACAGGTTTACCGCGGTAAGTCACCGTTCCACTGGAAGGAGCAATAAGACCTGCAATAATCCTGAGTAAAGTTGATTTTCCTGAACCAGATTTACCTAACAAAGCAACTATTTCACCTTCCTGTAATTTGAAATTAACATCTTCAAGGACAAGAAGATTCTGAGAAGGTGCTTTTTTAAAAGATTTGCTTAAATTTTCTATGTTAATAATTGTTTCCGGCATAGGAGTCTCAATTAAAATTAAATCGTTCTTCGGCTAATCGATAAAGGGGGCGCCAAATAAGATGATTGAAGGCCAATACATAGACACACATCATTGCTGTTCCTAACGCAATTTGCGGGAAGTCTCCCGCTGTCGTACTGGCTTGAATATACTCGCCCAGTCCTGTGGCTCTAAGAGTAATATTGCCCCAGCTCACGTATTCAGCAACTATACTGGCATTCCATGCGCCGCCTGCTGCTGTAATAGCTCCGGTAATATAAAAAGGAAAAATACCCGGCAAAGCCAATCTTTTCCACCATATCCAACCCTTTAACCCGAAATTATCAGCAGCCAGATAAAGATCGCGGGGTATGCTTGATGCGCCTGCGATCACATTAAATAAAATATACCACTGCGTACCCAGGATCATGAGCGGAGTTACCCAGATTTCCACACTCAAATTAAATTTGACAATAGCAATTACAAATAAAGGATAAAACAGGTTCGCTGGAAATGCTGCCACAAATTGAATAATAGGTTGTATTTTTTGAGCCAAGCGTGGTCTTAACCCTATCCACACCCCAACGGGAATCCATAACATGGAGCTTAACAAAATTAATATAATGACTCGAGCTCCTGTTGCTGCACCTAATAAAAAGACATGAAATATATCACTCACCTTCAATTCAGCGAGAATAAATTTCAACAAAAACCACCCGCCAGTCACAACAGTAATCAGAACCAGGGCGCCCCACAACCTGTCCAAACGCTTCTGCCTTTTAAAATCAATTTCCTTAACGGCCTTAACCTCACCAATCCTCAGCCAACGAGCATTTACAAAACTATTGGTAAATACGGCAAGCCACTCTGTCACTCTCTTCATCAAGCGACTACTGCGTATCAAGTCAATCAACCAGGATTGATATTCTGACTCATCGGGAGACTGTTCCATTCTAAATTTTTCGGACCAAGCGATAAGCGGTCTAAAAAGTATTTGATCATATAAAAAAATAACGATAACCATTGTTAGAATAGCATACCCTACAGCATGCAAATCCCTCTGGGCTATTGCCAATGCGATATAAGAACCTACACCGGGTAATCTGATATTTTGATGCGCCACCGAAATTGCTTCTGACAAAACCACAAAAAACCAGCTTGCCGACATTGAAACCATCATATTCCATAACAACCCAGACATGGAAAAAGGAACTTCTACTTTCCAAAAACGCTGCCAGGCTGACAATCTGAACATGGCAGAGACTTCAATCAAGTCATGAGGAACTGTTTTTAAAGATTGATAAAAGCCAAATGTCATATTCCAGACTTGAGCGCTAAAAATAGCAAAAATTGAGGCGCATTCGGGCCCTAACAAGCTATTGGGAAATAGATGAATAAACCCGGTGACGGTAATAGATAAAAAACTCAGCACAGGAATGGATTGCAAAATATCAATCGCCGGAATAATAATTTGCTCAGCCCTACGGTTTTTCGCAGCTAAGGCACCTACAATAAACGTAAACAGGATCGAAAAAATCAATGCAATAAACATGCGCAAAACAGTGCGCAATGCATAAAATGGAAGGTTGGAAGGTTCCAAGGAAATGGGGATTTGATCCCCCAATTGATACGGGGTGGCCATCTGTGAACCAGCCCAACCCAGGAAAAATATCACGGAAAAAGTCAATATAAGCAATAGCAAATCCCATCGATTAATAAATCGACTAAATTTATCAGGATTAGCAAAATAAAACCGACTATTGCCCACTATGCCCTCTCTTAAAATTGACGTTACAAGTGTCCTTTAATCTAATCCTTAAATCTAAAAATATTTATCCCATTCCTGAATCATGACTTACGAAAAACCCCAAGGTCAAGGCAAAAAATGTTCTTAATGAGGGGGGTTAGATACACTAAATGCCCGTATTAAAAACATTTTTTAACGAAGAGATTGGGGTTTTTCATAGGTCCTGTGAATATAAAATACCATAAATACCACTTCATCGATACCAGACAAACCAACACATCCAGCCGTATTTACAAATAATTCTGCTTAAATTTTGAACTTTCTTGCAATTCATGTGTCTAATATAGTGAGCATTCCCCCCCGAGTGCTCTACCCCGCTTTCCCCCTCTTTATGCGGGGTAATATCTGGATTGCACCAAATCCAGATATATAATTTTCCCCGGAATATTGACCGGGGATTTTTTTGTAATGAAAAAATGACTAAACTGGCAGTATTGAGATAATCGATGAGAATTTATTATGAACAAAAAAATCACTATTGCACTGGGTTTACTCATAAGTATTAGCGCAAAGTTAACTTATGCAGAACCCGATAGAACGCAATTAGCTGTTTGGGCTAATGAAGCGATTATCGCCACTTACACTTTTGATTATAAAAATTACATGCAACAGCAAAAGGAAATAGCCAAATATTTTTCTGCTGATGGCTGGATAGCCTATAGTAAAGCGCTCAATCAATCAAAACTGCCTGAAGCGGTGCAAAAAAATGCTTATTACGTCAATGCCGTTGCTACAGAACCACCAAAACTTATCACCCTTGATCCCACACATTGGCAAGCCATCATGCCCATACTGGTCGTCTATAAAAATCCTCAATACGAGCAGAAACAAAACTTAAAAGTTATCTTAGGATTTACTGTTGCATCTCCCGGACAAGGTGTAAGAGGTTTCAGCGTAACCAGCCTGCAATCCACACCCATTAGCCCGCCATGCCAATGTAAAAATGAAGAAACACCTGGAAACGCTAAGCAAGGAAACGCCAAACAATAAAACCGATATGCAACAAAATCAATGCACTAATTAAAATTAAAATAAAAGTCAGTTTTTTAGGTATGGTGACATCTAAAGCAGATTGCTCAGGATGATTGGGATTATAATACACATCAATTTCTGAGTTATCTCTGTAAGCTATTGCCACTTTATAGGCAATACCCCGGGAATATTTACTGTTAGGCGTATTAAACGTTGTATCCAGAAACAAATACTCGCCTGTCAAATCCTTCTCATAAACTTCATAGATATATTCTATTTTAGGCCAAACACTATGCCCTACTCTTGTCCACTCACAGCGAGTGATATGTCCCTTCGCTTTTAACCAGGATTTCGCTTCAACCAAATCTCGTCTTTTTTTCCAAAAATACCAAAAAAGAATTAAAAGGAAACACAGCCATCCTAAATCAAGGATCCATCTCCAAATTATCGGCCAAACCATATTCTTTCCCATAAATTTATATTATATGCTATTTCCAAAGAGAGAATCATGCAAAAAAATCAAATTGGAAACCTCGCAAAATTAATCTCAACAGGTATAATCACATCCAATAAGTGATAAAAAAAGGAAATGCAATGACTGCTAAAACTCCTCTTCACGCGACGCACTTAGCTTGTGGTGCCAAAATGGTGGATTTCCATGGTTGGGATATGCCTCTCCATTATGGATCCCAGTTAAACGAACATCATGCGGTCAGAAATGATGCTGGCATGTTTGATGTCTCGCATATGACCATCGTTGATATTTTAGGCGCTGGTGGTCGTCAGTTTCTGCGAAAGCTTCTGACCAATGATGTTGATCAGATTACTCACAACGGGAAAGCTCTATACAGCTGCATGTGTAATGAACACGGCGGAATTATAGATGACCTCATTGTCTATCAACGGGCTTCAGATAATTATCGAGTAGTACTCAATTCGGCAACCAGGCAAAATGATGTGGCCTGGATTCGCGCAAAAAGCGAAGGATTTGCCGTTGGCTTACAAGAAAGGCGCGAATTATCCATGCTTGCTGTACAAGGCCCAAATGCCATAGCGAAAACATTGAGCATTCTTGCGCCCGCCCATGCAGATGCTGTTTCAACCCTTACCTCTTTCGAGTGCGTTGATGTGGATCACTGGTTTTTTGCTCGTACCGGCTATACGGGAGAAGATGGACTTGAAATCATTGTCCCCAATGAATTCATTACTCAACTCTGGAATGATCTCCTAAATGCAGGAGTAACACCCTGTGGATTGGGAGCCAGGGACACCCTCAGATTAGAGGCAGGGATGCTTCTCTATGGCCAAGATATGGATGAAACAACAACCCCGCTAGAATCTGGTTTAGCCTGGACAGTAAAGTGGGAACCGGAGGATAGAGGATTTATTGGAATGGGCGCTTTGGTTTCTCAAAAACAACAAGGAATTAAACGTAAGATGGTCGGTTTAACCTTGTTGGACAAAGGCATTATGCGTCATGGCCAAAAGGTTATTATTGAAGGCTGCCCTGACGGAATTATCACAAGCGGCAGTTACTCACCGACTCTTCAACAATCAATTGCTTTGGCGCGAGTTCCCGTGGAAACGGGGGAACAAGTATTTGTTGACATTCGCGGAAAGTTAATCCCGGCAAAAGTAGGGAAGCCTCGCTTTATCAAACAAGGAAAACCTGTTTAAATTTTAGTAATATTAATATTAAGGATATAAAAAAATGAATGATTTGAAATTCACAACAACCCATGAGTGGCTTAGGGAAGATGAGGAAGAGGTCATAGTAGGAATTACAGATCATGCGCAAGAATTATTGGGGGATATGGTATTTGTAGAACTGCCCGAAATAGGTGATGAAGTGAGCGCAGGTCAAGAATTAGGTGTGGTGGAATCAGTGAAAGCAGCTTCTGATTTTTATGCTCCCGTTAGTGGTGTTGTAACCGCGGTTAACGAAGCCGTTGGTAAAAATCCTGCCTTGGTAAACCACGATCCCTACCATGAAGGTTGGCTCGTGAGGCTAAAGCCTACCCATCCTGATGAAATCAAAAGCCTGTTGAGTGATGAACAATATCAAAATGAGATAGCTGAGGAAAATTAATCATGCCTTATATTCCACACACGCCCAATGATACCAAAGAGATGCTGGCGGCAATTGGTGCTCAAGATATCCAGGATTTATTTGATGAAATTCCAGCTTCTTTACAATATGCAGGATTTCAGAATATCCCTGCTGGCATTAACGAAATGGAAATGCTCAAAGAAGCCCAGAATCAAGCCCAAAAGAATCGTAACGGGATCTGTTTTATTGGTGCTGGATGTTATGAACATCATATTCCAGCAGCCGTGTGGGATATTGCATCTCGAGGTGAGTTTTTAACTGCTTACACACCCTATCAGGCGGAGGCTAGCCAGGGCACTTTACAATTATTGTATGAATATCAAACCATGATCTGTGAGTTGACTGGCATGGATGTGTCCAATGCGTCAATGTATGATGGAGCAACGGCCTTAGCTGAAGCAGTATTAATGGCAGTCCGACTTAATAAGCACAGCAAAACCAACAGAGTGCTCATCGCAGGCACAGTACATCCTTTTTATCGCGAAACCATCGAAACGATAGTACGTAATCAGCATATTGAAGTCATTACCCTCCCCTTTGATGAACAACAGGGAATCACAGATCTTGGCTCTCTTAATCAATACACAGGGGAAGATATTACAGCGTTGGTAATAGCCCAGCCGAATTTCTTTGGTTGCCTCGAACAGGTAGATAAAATGACTTCCTGGGCGCATCATAACAAAACAGTCAGTGTCGCTTGTGTTAACCCGACTTCCTTGGCTGTATTAAAGCCACCCGGCTCATGGGGAGAGCATGGTGTAAACATCGTATGCGGCGAAGGACAACCTTTAGGCTCCCCTATGGCATCAGGAGGCCCTTATTTTGGTTTTCTGAGTACTCGTATGGCCCATGTGAGACAAATGCCTGGAAGAATAATTGGACGTACAGTGGACAAAGATGGAAAAACCGGTTTTAGCTTAACTCTCCAGGCAAGAGAACAGCATATTCGTCGTGCTAAAGCCACGTCAAATATCTGTACCAACCAAGGTTTACTTGTCACAGCAGCAACTATCTATATGAGTCTTTTAGGGCCAGAAGGTTTAAGTCAAGTAGCGACTCAATGCCACCAAAACACCCACGAATTGGTCACTGCCTTAACACAAATTGAGGGAGTAGAACTGGTTTTCAAGGCCCCGTTTTTCCATGAAGCCTTAATTAAACTAAACCAACCGGTGCAGCCTGTGTTACAACAACTGGCCGATGCTGGAATTGCTGGAGGCTACGCACCGGAACAACACTATCCTCAGTTAGCCAATACGCTATTGGTTTGCGCGACAGAAGTGCGCACCACAGAGGATATCGCGAAATATACAAGAACATTAAAATCCATAATGTCCAAGCGAGGTGCCTGATGTTTATTGTGCAATTAACCTATTTGGTTCCCATCAATGAAGTAAACAAATATCTGCAAGCACACAGGGAATTTCTTGATTATCACTACAAACAAGGACTATTGGTTGTTTCTGGCCCCATGAAACCTCGAACCGGTGGAATTATTATAGCAGCGACAAATGACAGGGCCCATTTAGAGTCAGTATTTAAACAAGACCCTTATTATTTAGCAGAAATTGCTGAGTATCAATTTATCGAGTTTACTCCAGTAAAGCACAGGGATGAACTCAAGGAACTTATTCAAAAAACGGAAGGCAAATTATGTTGATTTTTGAATTATCTAAAACTGGTCGCCAGGCAAAAGCCCAGATACCCAGGGCAGCAAGCAAACACTATTCCATACCTGATGAATTTCAACGAAAGTCGCCCCCCAAATTGCCGGCCTGTTCCGAATTGCAAGTGGTAAGACATTTTACCCGCCTTTCCCAAAAGAATTTTTCCATAGACACCAATTTTTATCCTTTGGGCTCATGTACCATGAAATACAATCCCCGAGGTGTTCATAAAGCGGCGTCTCTTCCCGGCTTTATAAATCGCCATCCGTTAGCTATGGATCATGATAGCCAAGGATTTCTGGAAACTCTTTATAAATTGCAAAATTATATTTCTGAAATTACGGGGATGCCTGGTGTTTCACTTACGCCAATGGCTGGCTCACAAGGAGAATTTGCTGGCGTGGCAATGATTAAAGCCTACCATCAATCTCGCGGAGACACCGCCCGTGATGAAATTCTCATTCCAGATGCGGCTCATGGAACAAACCCCGCCTCTGCTGTGATGTGCGGATTCAAAGTAGTAGAAATTGCTACTGCTGCAGACGGTGACATTGATCTTGACGAATTAAAAAGAAAAGTAGGGCCTAGAACTGCTGGAATTATGCTAACTAACCCCTCTACTTTGGGATTATTTATGCGTCAGATAAAAGAAATAGCCAGTCTTGTACACCAGGCCGGAGGATTATTATACTACGATGGCGCTAATCTCAACGCTATTTTAGGTAAAGTAAGACCGGGTGATATGGGTTTTGATGTCATGCACCTTAATTTACACAAAACATTTGCGACACCTCACGGAGGTGGAGGCCCTGGCGCTGGTCCTGTTGCTGTTGGCAAACGTCTTATTCCTTACATGCCTCTACCCATTGTGAAAAAAACCGACTCCGGATATCACTGGGCAACTCGCCAGGATTATCCACAAAGCATAGGAAGATTATCATGTTTTATGGGTAATGCAGGAATTTTATTACGTGCTTATTTTTATATGATTGTCCTTGGTAAAGAAGGCCTATTACGCGTATCAGAATTTGCAACACTTAATGCCAACTATTTACTTAAAGAATTGACTAAAGTGGGCTATACGGCAGCTTATCCTGGTAGACGCGCATCTCATGAGTTTATTCTTACTTTAAATTCCGAAAAGAAAAATTATGACGTAACTGCCATGGATTTTGCGAAAAGGTTATTGGACTATGGCGTTCATGCCCCCACTACTTATTTCCCTTTGCTGGTACCGGAATGTTTATTGATTGAACCACCAGAAACAGAAAGTAAAGAGGAGTTGGATGCTTTTGTTGCTGTGATGAAGACGATCCGTGAAGAAGCTATCAAGGAACCTGATTTACTCAAAGCGGCTCCCCACACTTTACCAGTCAGAAGGCTGGATGATGTGAAAGCGGCTCGCGAATTGGATTTAAATTATTTCGCAACTCACGAGTAACCTATACAACAGATTTTTCCCAATTTTAGCGCAGCAGCTTTCTTTTGATGACAGTTGCTGCGTTTTATGGTTACAAACTTCTTTCAGCAGAATTTGGATATATTTTCAGCAAATTACAAACCTTTCCGTTTGATAGTTCTCAAGCATTGCATTATTAACTTTATAAAATAATGTTATAATGTAATTCAAATGGATTGAATAAATGGTTGTAGAATTGGATGAGCCACCAGTCAGAACATTGCTAGCACGCCAGGGAATCTATGATAGGAATAGCGCAATCTTTGCCTATGAACTCTTATATCGTAATAGCGAGGCACAAAATTCACACATCGATAACCTAAATCCTTCGTCAGGCGAAACCGCTACCTCTTCTGTCCTATTGCAGTTATTCGCCAATCTTGATGTGAACACCATAATTGGTAACAAACGAGCTTTTATTAATTTCACTCACAGTCATCTTGTACAAAAAATACCGATGTTACTTCCCAAAAATAGAATCGTCATTGAGGTTCTTGAAACAGTGGCGATTGACCAACCATTGCTGCTCAGTTTAATAGAATTAAAGAAACAAGGATACCAAATTGCTCTTGATGACTTTGTCTTCAGAAATGAGTTAGCGCCACTAGTTGACATGGCCGACATTATTAAAATTGATGTGCTTCATCTTAACCAGCAACAAATTGCAGAACAATTATTACCACTGAAATCTTTTAGGGGGAAGTTACTCGCAGAAAAAATTGAAGACAAACAACAATTCAATCATTGCATCAATCTTGGATTTGATTTTTTTCAAGGTTTTTTTCTAAACAAACCGGATCCATTGAAAGGACAAAGCATTACTGAAAATAAAATGCAGCTTTTAAGATTATTAACGGAAATAAACAATGAAGACGTACCAATCCAACGCATCGAAGAAATTATCTTACAGATTCCTAGACTAAGTTATCGTATCTTGCGTTTGGCAAATTCTGCTTCTTTGTACATGAGTAAAAAAATAGAATCATTAATGGATGCCATTTCTCAATTGGGCTTGATGCAAATTCGCAATTGGCTAAATTTATTGCTATTGGCAAGTCTCGATGATGTAGCTCCTGATTTGTTAGAACGAACATTAATTCGTGCCAAAATGTGTGAGTCCTTATCCAAATCGATGGGTTATCCCAACACTCATCAAGCTTATACTATAGGCATACTTTCTACTTTAGATGGTATATTAAATGAACCTATGCCTTCACTATTGGCGAAAATTCGATTAAGTGAAACACTCAATGAGGCTCTGCTGAACTATAAAGGGGGTTTAGGCAAAATCCTGAAATTTGTCATAGATTATGAACAAGCAAATTTTAATCAATTAGAGCGCCTTTCTATAAGGAGCGAAGCTCTCACCCAATCTTATCTCAAGGGAATTGAATACGCCAATCATGTGCTAGACATTATTAATAAATAATTTTCCTCCCCATTGGTATTCATTAGATATTTAACCTGTTTTACAAAAGAGAGTCCTATCGAAATTTTCATCAGGACTTACGATAAATCCTAATCTCTTTGTTAAAAAATGTTTTTAACCCAGTCATTTAGCTTATCTGAACTCCCTCATTAAAAACATTTTTTGCCTCGACCTTGGGGTTTTTCGTAAGTCCTGTTCCTGTCACGAATATATCACTAAATTTTATTTAAAATCACAAAGATCTTAAATTGATCTTATCGATCAAATAATAACTTGATGTTTCCTTTTGTTTATTTATAATTCATAGAATGTTGAATTTACCCTCTTATTTCAAATTATGATCATACATGAACTGTTTAATTGGATACACAATGATAGCGCAACCCTTCATCTTCGTGATCAAACGATTGAACGTGAGCTTATTGAACAAGAGGAATTACAAGCCAAACAAACAAATCGTGTACTTCTAGGTAAGGTCCGTCTTTTAAAATATAGTGGTACCTCCAGTACAGAGGCGATTAAAGAATTAGACCAGCATTGTCTTTTTATGGATTATCTCCAATTGTATAAACAAGAGTTTGTTAAGGATGAAAAAAACACTGTATTTTTAATTGCATTAAAAAGCCTGTTATCCCAGTCTTATGAAGAACAACTTCGTCTCATGCCTAAAATCAATGAGTTATTCCGAGTATTATTAGAAGATAATAAAGAAAGTACTCTTTCTTTTTATGATAAAAATAAAGAATTATTCAGACACTGCACAGACATTCAAGAAAGGGTAGCGTTTGAATTGCTCCAGCAAAAAATGGAGGCTGACAGCAAATCTGTAATGGCTCATCTCGAATATTTGCACGAGCATTTAGCCTGCCAGGAAAATCCCTTGGGAATAATTGCGCTATGTCGAAACTGGATTGGTGAAACAGAAAAATTTACTGCCTTAATACTCTGGTTGTTAGAGCGCAAAGTAAGCGTTGAAAAAATTCTTCTTACTAATCTGCTGCAGGATTTTCTAAAGTATCATTTATTCACGTTGCACTCCAAGGATAATGAAGTTTCTCGCTTGTATTCACTGCTTAGCCGTTTCCCTGAGGCGAAGGAACTCGTTATGGCAGCGCAAAGGATAAGTTGTGGGGAATTAACGTTCCTGCAATACTCTCTTGACGGTATTTTTCAGGGTAAAAATCTTCCTGTTGTTTCACAAGAAATCCCCCCTTTACAGTTTTCCCTAACCAGAGACAATTTTACCGCATTATACCGAACTTTTGGCCCGGCTTTTTTAACTGCAGGAGTTGCTACTGCAACAAACCATAGTAACGAGGCTTGGCTAGAGATGTTAAAGCAAACGCTGAATCAGGCAGAAACACTCAAATTATTGCCCGATATTATCAATATTATTGCCAGAGAGTATTCACCGAAAGTCTTAAAAACCCTTGCAGATCTTATTGCGGAGTCTACTGCCCATCAACTTCTTACTCTTAACCAAAGCTGTGTTTTTCATTTACTACAACATAAACCAAGATTGCTTCACGATATTACAGAAGAAAATGTTATTGAGTATATCAATCATCTGGTTCGACTGGACACTCATGATCAGGAAATCATTTATCAGTTAATGGCTTTGTTTAGGGTGTTATTGAAGAAAAACCATCCGGCAACGAAAGCAGTATTCGAAGCAATTCTCGATAATCTCGTGAATCATGCTCAGCTGCTTGAGGATGAAGAACTTTTAACTCAGTTAAAAAAATATCCGGATTGTGAGCTCCTTTTAGAGGAACGTTGTGAACATATGCAAAAACAGCTTAATTTTTGCATTGCTGAACAAGCATCAGGTTCAGTCTTTGGCAATCATAACTACAACACCATCGAAGATGTTTGGCTTGGAGCATTAAGAAAATTTGCAATAATCCATCAAATCAACCCACAAATGAAGTTTAGCCTCGGGCATAAATATGCCCTTCAAGCAAGAATTGCCGAAGCTGTCTTTATCAATCAGGGAGACCTGTTTGACTTAGATAACTTCATGGATGCATTGGATTTGCCTCCCGTTACCTCATCTGAAGAAATCAGTCTTTACGAGCGAGCTCTTATCGAAATTCTTGCAACGATAGATAATGAGCCCATCAGAAAACAAATAATTCACAAGCTGGAAACAACGCCTTTCGATAGGCTGGATTGGCATGAAAAAGAATATGGTAGTCAAACTATTTTCATTAAAGCAGCAAAAAAAGGTAATTTAGGTTTAATCAATTTGCTTGAAGACAAGATGAAGCCTTCAGTGCTTAACAAAGCGCTAAGAGCAGCAGCCAAAAACTACCAATGGGAAACATTGGATCATCTTTTTAGTCTTCCTGAAGTTGAGTTAAATCTAGATGAAATTGATAACCTTGTGGCCTATCTGGCAGAGCATGGACGAGTAGAAAGTGTAAAAAAACTCTTGAAATTATATGATTACAAGCCATCCACAGAATTAATTAGCGCAATTCTTAAAAAAGCGATAGCCAATGATAATTTACAGGTCATCATGTATTTCTGTAAACTCCCAGTGGAATCACCCAAACAATCAACGCTTGACCGCCTATTTAAATTAGCAATTCAATTACAGCACTGGGACATTGTTAAGTATCTTGCCAATTCAAAGCATTATTCTCCATCGCAAACCACGCTTGAAAAGGCTTTTCAACAAACTGCGCTGGCTATGCAACATGAGGCAGTAGAAATTCTTGGCAATGTGGAAAAAACACCCGTGCGTGCCATAGTTATTGAACGAGCATTACTGAAAGCCAGTAAACTGGGGCATACAAAGGTTGTTCAATCTATTTGTACCTTACCTTCCGAATTATTAACCAAGCAAGCTATTGAAGACGCTTTAGAACAAGCAGCAGCACAAGGACATTTGGACATTGTCTCCTGCCTCTGTGAGCCAGAAACCACAAGGCTGAGGCAGCCAGTAATCAACTCAGGAATGAAAATTGCGGTTCAGGCAGGCAAATTATCTGTAGTTAATTATTTCTGTTCAATGACAGGGAGCAATAAACCAACTCCCCGCTTAATTGATCAGACATTAGTTATGGCGGCTAAAAAGGGACAAACGGCTATTTTTAGGTCTATTCATTCAAACCACCAAACCCCTCCCGGAAAGCATGCCATTGAACAAGCCTTCCAGCTTGCTATTACTACCGGGAAATTACCGATTTTAGACTATCTATGCCGCCATGATATGTACGGTCTCAATCAGAGCAAGATTGATCAAGCATTGATTTCAGCAGTGAAATCCAAACAACTGGAAATTGTTTACTATCTCTGTGAATCACTGGAAATTACACCCAGTCGAAATGCACTTAGAGTTGCTGTTAGTAAAGCCATTTCCAGTGATCAATCTGAATTGGCTGACTACTTGCGAAGCCGAGCCAGTAGCAAATCAAAGCTCACAGATACTACCGTTGATGAGATGGATTCCCCTTGCGAAATTGGTAAACAATTAGCGACTAATGGGCTATTTAAGTATAAAAGAAAAGATGACAAAGAGCCTTCACTGCTTTTAAATCCTAGTCTTTAAAACTATTGGTCAGTAGAGGAGAACTCTCTTTAATCATCATACTTGGACATCCAGCTCAAACAAAGTCAGAGAATCCATCTCATTATCGTAAATTTTCTTAAACCAAGCTGGTATTTGTTTTGTTGATTCAGAAATATATCGTGAATCCTCTTTGTACTGTTCGGGAAGATAGCTGTTAAATAATTTTTCTAGAGCGCGGTTATCATCTATTAACAGATTAATTTGGTTAACCAGATAATAAGTTTCTCGAGGTTTAATTTTTTGTCGATTACCATCTTTATCAAGCCATTTCACTGAAGCCAAGCCAATAAATAAAGACCAGGCACAAAATAAGCGATACGGGCGTCCTTCAATAATTGGGATGCTCTTTATATAGGCCAGTGAATGGTGCGCATGAATGAATAAACTCTCACGCAGGCTATTTTCTGAAGAAATATAATAACGCCCATTTGCTTCATCATCCACTTTATCTTTTAAGAGATTGATTTTTTGTAAAAAGAAACCAAAATGAAAGGATTGATTTAACAAACTAGCTGTCCACTTAAAATTAGATATTAAATCAGTGAATATGTGTGACAATAATTTGCCAACCAATCCTGCAACAAAAAAACAATATTGATTAGTGGTAACTAATGAAGGAAATACGATTTTGCCTCCCATATGATAATGATTAAGGAAATAGTGCATGCCATCCACTACTTGAAAAATTGTTTTTATCACAGATTGCTTGATGGATTCAGGTAAATTATCTTTTTCTTCCAACAAAAGAGGGACGGCACATAGAAGTTGTTTCTCCCCTAATGGAAGCTGCGAAGGAAAGCTGGAAAGCCATTTTGTGAATTGATCATTTGCCGGTGTTTGAACTAAAAATGATTTAAAAGCAGCAAATGAATCACTTTGTGTTTGAAGATCTTGCCATTTGGCATCTTCAATACTGTCTGCAACACGCAAAAGCAAATAACTCAACGCAACCCATTCTTTTGCTGGAGAAGTTAACTGGCTTATACAAAAACTAAAACTTCTGCTTACATTTTCTAGATGTTGGTAATAAAAAAAAAACGATCGCATAACCATCAGCCAAATTGATATTCGCTTTTCGCTAATGCCTCTTTTATTCTCTGGTAATTTTCTTCCACCGTTTTTGACAACTCATCATAGGAAATATAATTTTTCCATACGTGCATCAAAGAAAATAAATACATAAACCCAAACTCCAGATCGTTTTCCAATAATGTATTACTGTACTTGATAAAGTTATCCAAATTTGAAAAGGGTTTTGACAGTGGCTTTATCCTGGATTGCTCCATGTCTTGAAACATTTGATCAAAAGCCTCCTGCATATAACGCGGGAACGGGATATTGCCATCAAAAACTCGGTGATCAACACTCATGCCTACAGGCAACAAATCTTGCACCTCAAATTTGTTATTTGTTTTATTCCAGACTTGTTTTCTTTCGATTTCTGTCAAGGTTATTTTAAACGTTTCATTTGGAAATAAGGGTGAAACCGCTGCTTGATATCCCCAATGACCAATATTACTCAAAGAAATAGCGGGTCTGGCAAATAAGAAATCACGGTACACTCGTTCATGTCGTGGAGTTAGCAAGCGATTTACTACTTCTTTTAAATAGGGATGCTCTTTTTCTAAGGATTGTGTTTTTTCATAACAGTACTTCATAATGCGCATGTCATGCTGAATGTGTTGCGCTAATTCAGTCATAGTCATCTCATGGCAATTTTTTAACTCAATCGCACCTAACTGATCACTACCTGGAATCTTTACCGCAAGCGCCACGTAACTATTGTGCGAGTGGTACAGTTTATGATTGAAAATATAATTTCTCGTCTGCGGGTTATCAAAGCACGCTTTACTCAATGCTTGTAACATAAGGCAAGTTATTGTTTCCGGTTTAAATTTCTTTTCAAAAAAACAAACCGGAGTAACATTTATATTAAAAATTGCAGATTCAGTAGGTAATTCGGGATCGTTCCACATCGCTGAAAGTAATTTACGAATATTGGTCGGTTCAATTGCTTTATCTTTTTCAAAATCATGCGATAAATTCTTCATCAATAAAGGCATGGTATCCATAAACAACTGCCAATGGGCTGAGGGTGTTAAGCCAATTTTTTTAAGCATCCAATGATGTTTATTATTGATATTGTTGAGCAGTTTCAGTGCCCCTTCCTTACCTAATAGAATGCCAAGAGTGGTCAAATATTGCTCATGGGCAAATACTGTATTTATCAACTCATCTTCAAAAATTGCTAATTTTTTCCTTAAATAGTCTTTATTTGGCAATCCAATCTGACGGTATAAATCGTACTCGTTCATATGCCGGCTTTCATCTTCAAGAACTGTTTCAAAAATAGTTACTGCGATGTTTTTCTCTTTCATTGCGATACATAATTCTTCTACCCATCCTTCTCCAACCAAATTGACCAAGGTAATAGAAGTTGCCAGATCATCTTCGCCTTCAAGAGAAGAAATAAAATGATTAATACTCTTTTGATGACCAAGTGGTAATGCGTAAGGAGCAGACAACTGAAACGCAATTTTTGCAAAAACAGTGGCATGGAAAATCTCGTCGGTAATTTGTTGACGCATTTGTTGATACAAATCCGTTCCACGGAGTTTCTCTAGTGATTTTATAAGCCCTCTTAAACCAATTGTTTCTAATTGAGCAAACAAGGAAAATAAATGGATATAGATAAGCTTGTCATGCTCAAGTTGAAAAGGAAGTTCGTTATAAAATATCTTATCAATTCGACTTTTGATGATTTCCTTTTCCTCGTCATTTAATACAGACCAAGCATTTTTTAAAGACTTCTCAGCAGCCCAAGTTGGTTTCAGCAAATCGCTTAACTGAATCATAAATTAACCCCAATCCATTTGTTATATTCTAAACGCCTACACTCTTCCGTAGCACATACTAATGACATACCTAAGGGCAAGTGTACTACAAAAGCGTTTTTTGTGGATATTGTCATATACTGAGTGCAATTGCTACTGGATTCTAGCCTGAAAAATAACCATGGACAAAAATTGCGATACCCCTCAGATAAAAACCTTCTCGATGAGCGATAAATTCCTCTGTCTCGATGAGTTTTTCGCAAGTCTCGAGAGTCTAAGATAACTGATTTTTGGCCCACCAAAGCTTCTCAGCGGCATCGACAAAATGCACTCTGATACCTCTACGTTAGCTGATGATGAGCCATTTAAAAGTCAAATCTCAATAGTAAAATAAGTGCCACAGAACTGTTTGCAGTGCAGCAATAAAACAAAAAGGGAAGATTATGTAGAAGAGCTATTATCTCAATGAAAAATAATTGATTTTAAAAGCAAAAATCCCTTTGCTATTAAAAAAAAATAAGTTATAACACTCTTAACTACATCAAGGATTGATTAGTGCAAATGTTGGGTCAACATCTCAGTAAATTCATGTTGAGTTAACCAATTTATTTTCATGGAGTGAAAAATGAATAGTAAAGTATTTTCGCAACGCTTTAATCGAGAATTGGCAACTCTGGGATTCCCAGAGGATTTAGCAGAAAAGACAAAAGCTGTATCAAAAGTATTTGGCGTCACACGCCATTTGGCTAATTCAATGATATTTGGTCATGTTCTTCCTGATAAAGAGCAACTGGATAAAATCGCAGAAATTCTGGAAGTTTGTCCCCAATGGCTAAGTGGTGCAACAGATAGAAAAAAGGCATATTCAGGCCGTGAAACTGCTGATAGTGTGTAATAAACCTGGAATTTCATGTATACTGAAAGCTAATAGACAGCGTTTGCTAAAATTATTAACTTTGCAAACGCTTTTTTCATTGTTAGGTTATTAAAATCATGGAATGCTTAAGTTTCTGTGTGGCCAAAACCATAGATTTGACTCGTCTTGATCTGCATCTAAAAAACGTCTCTAAAGAATTTAGCGCTGTAAAAACCCGGGATGTAATACGATTAAATTCTCATAGAAACAAAGATCATACCGTATTTATTTTTAAAAATGGAACTGTAGTGTCCTGGGGGGTAAAAAGGTACCAAATTCACGACTACCTGGATATTATTAAACTGCTTGTAGACAAACCTGTAGCGCTATTGGTACACGATGAATTTCATTATCAAATTGGAGATAAAACAGCCATAGAACCGCATGGTTTTTATGATGTGGATTGCCTAACCATTGAAGAAGACAGTGATGAGTTAAAGCTCAGTTTATCTTATGGTTTTTCTCAATCTGTCAAATTACAGTATTTCGAAACCATTATTGACGCATTGATTGAAAAATATAACCCGCTGATTCAGGCCTTATCTCATAAAGGAGAAATGCCTATAAGCAGAAAACAAATTCAACAAGTAATTGGTGAAATTTTAGGTGCCAAAAGTGAGTTGAATTTGATTAGTAATTTCTTATACCACCCAAAATATTTTTGGCAACACCCCACTTTAGAAGAGCATTTTTCCATGCTTGAGCGCTATTTACATATACAAAGGCGCGTCAATGCTATTAACCATCGTCTTGATACGCTTAATGAAATTTTCGATATGTTCAATGGTTATTTGGAAAATCGCCATAGCCATCACTTGGAAATAATCATTATTGTATTAATTACAGTAGAAATTATAATTGCAGTTATGAATTTCCATTTTTAGGGTTTTACCTTAAATTATGATGGCTCTAAAGTCCTATTTTCTCAAAGACACCTCTTTGCGCACAGAAATCCTTGCTGGCGCGACAACCTTCCTCACCATGGTTTATATCGTCTTTATCAATCCGAAGATTCTACACGATGCTGGAATGGATCAAGGTGCTGTATTTACAGCCACTTGTTTGATAACTGCTTTCGGCTGCGCATTAACAGGCCTCATCGCCAATACACCGATAGGCGTCGCGCCAAGTGTGGCTTTAAATATTTACTTTTCTTACAGCGTAGTACAAGGAATGGGAGTTGACTGGCAACACGCCTTGGCTATGGTATTCATTTCCGGCTTGCTTTTCCTGTTTCTTACCCTCACCAGATTAAAACGCCTCCTGATTGAAGCAATACCTCATAATTTACAAATAGCTATTGTTATAGGCATCAGTTTGCTAATCGCCTTAATTGCTTTAAAAAATAACCAAATCATTATTGGTGACCAACACAATTTAATGCGGTTAGGGCACATTATTAGACCAGAAACAGGGCTTTTTTTCCTGGGATTTATTCTTATTCTTACTCTGGATTACTATAAGATTCGCGGCGCCATCATCATCGGAATATTGAGCATCAGTGTCTTAAGTTTGACATTGGGTTTAACCCGTTGGCAAGGCTTGATTGCCCTGCCACCTTCGCTCAAGCCTACCTTTTTGCAGTTGGATTTCTCTGGTCTTTCCAGTGTCGTGGCTTTAAAAACAATTTTTACCTTTTTTCTAATCACGGTGTTTGATGCGACGGGATCATTAATTGGCTTACTGAGTTCAACTATTTTTAAACACGAAAAAAATTATTATATACGTCTGACTCGCAGTTTAACTGCCGATGCAGCCGCATCTTCCCTCGCAGGTCTAATAGGCTCTGCCAGTACTTCACCTTATATTGAATCAGCAACAGGAATTGAAGCCGGTGGAAGAACTGGGCTAACTGCACTGGTGATTGCAACAGGATTTATTCTGATGCTATTCCTTTTTCCACTTGCCAAAATGATTCCAAGCTTTGCAGTAGGTCCCGCTTTACTCTATGTAGCCTGTTGCATGATAAAACATATTACTAATATGAAACTACAGGATATCACAGAAACAGCACCCTGTATGGTCATCATCATGATGGTGCCATTCACCGCGTCGATTGCCGATGGGATTGGTTTGGGAATTATACTTTATACTCTTCTTAAATTATTTACCCGTCAAAAACCAAATCCTTTAATTATTGTTTTAAGTCTTGTTTTTATCGTTTTCTTTTTGATTAGCTAGTTGAGTGTATTTTTTAAATTTTCTGGATAAACTGAAAATAATTTTTTCGATATAAACCTTGGGTAGGTTGACTATTGCTCTCCATCCCCTACGTGCCATAAACAAGCCGGCAATGGGGAGCAATTGCCAACAGACCCTTGTCTACTCTCAAAAACTGCAAACATAAGTTTCTTTAATTTATTGAATTTAGTAGTATTTAAATAAGTAAGTTATGTATAAGATAGGTTATTATCTTGAATCGTTCGTTTAATGTTTCGTGCCAAAGCTTCGAGACGATGCTTAGGCATCTCCTCAGCCCAAACGAACAGCAGATATCGACTGCTTCTTAGTATAATACTTATCCATAACTCACGTTAGATAGCCAAATAACTGCCATAAGCCCATAGTTGGCTTCATAGTGATGGAATATCATGCTTGAACAATCTTTACGACATTATTATCAGCTTGTCCTGGTAGATCCCATACTGCCTGCTTTACGTGACAGGATAACGCCATTGTCCATTACCTGGTTGTCAGGGATATTGGGCTTGTTGTTTATTCCTTTTGTTTTATTAGACAAACCTTATATTGCTATTAGCTTTCTCTTGCTTTCGGGATATCTCGATACTCTTGATGGTTCACTGGCCCGCTTTCAAAATAAAGCCTCTGATTTTGGTTCAGCAATGGATATCGTCATGGATAGAATTGTAGAATTTTCTGCTGTTCTTGCTTTATATCTTTTTGATCCACAACACCGTGCTACTTTAACCATTTTAATGTTAGGCAGTATTTTGCTCTGTATTACAAGCTTTCTGGTTGTGGGAATTTTTTCTAACAATACCTCTCAAAAAAGTTTTTATTACAGTCCCGGAATAATGGAGCGTGCGGAAGCATTTCTATTCTTTATTTTTATGACATTATTTTCTAACTATTTTAATTTTCTTGCCGCTGTCTTTTGTTTTTTGGTCTGTTTAACAGCCTTGATAAGACTTTTTGAATTTAAAAGGAGCACACAGGCTTCAGGTTAGGGAAATAATAAACCTTCCGAAACCTGGTTTAATACTTTCTCTGATTTTAATGCTGACTCCAATACAAAATCTTGTATAATTTATAGCAATTCATAAAAGAGGCTTACAATGTTACGTATTTTTTTGTATTTTCTCTTACTCGTTAATACTACATTTTGCCTGGCAAAGACTGAAAAAGCCATTTTTGCAGGTGGATGTTTTTGGTGCATGGAAGCAGATTTTGACCATCTTCCAGGGGTTCTATCGACCACATCAGGATTTGATGGGGACACTATTCAAAATCCAACTTATGAACAAGTTTCTGCCGGCAATACCCATTACGCCGAATCGGTAATGGTGAAGTTTGATTCCAATAAATTAAGTTATAAAAAACTGGTTGAGTATTTCTTTATGCATATTGATCCTACCGTCAAAAATGCGCAATTTTGTGATCATGGCAGTCAATATCGCAGTGCCATTTTTTATTTGAATAATCAACAAAAGAAAATTGCCATGGAATATAAAAAAGAGTTAGAGCAAAAATTCCCCATAGTTTATACAGAAATTGTCCCATCGACTTCTTTTTATCCGGCAGAAGAATATCATCAAAATTATTACAAAAAAAATCCTATACGTTATAAGTATTATCGGTACCGCTGTGACCGGGATGCCCGAGTTCAAGAGGTGTGGGATAATAAAAAATACAAGAATAACTCTTGATCATGACCCATCGTTTTATCATTTATCAAAAAAGGATAAGCAAATCATGAGAAAACACGCTAATCTAATAAATAATAATTTTTAATTTTTTACTAATACAATTATGATTACTCAAGTTAACCAATTAGATGAACTTCAATTAAAAGACTTAAAAGCATTAAGAGCGGAGTGTAAAAAAAGCGATGGTAGCGTCCCCAATCTATATATCCATATCTTGAAGCAACATCGCTCCCTTCCCACAAGCTTCCTTTATTATCAAAACGGTGCCTTGATTGGGTTTTTGAGTGTTTATTTCTTTTATGACGATGCCGTTGAAGTCGCTGTTTTGGTTAATCCACAATATCGCAGACAAGGAATTGCCAAACAATTAGTATTGGCAGCATTACCCTTAATTAAGTCTCAAAACTACTTTAACTTGATTTTTTCATGCCCCTCACGCCTCAATGATAGCTGGCTGGCCCAAAAAGGATTTACCTATCTGCACAGTGAATATTTCATGGAGCGTGATGACTTAAATCCCATACTCGATTACAAGCGTTCATTGTCCTTTCGCATGGCGACTTTAGAGGATATTCCCATATTATGTGGCCTCGATGAAGTGTGTTTTCCTGATAAAAATCAAGATTTGGTTAACCGATTCCAGCAAATACTTAACGAAAGAGAATATGAAATTGTAATAGCTATGCTAAATAATCATCCTATTGGAAAAGCTCATATCCGCTGGCAAACCAAAAGGGCTACCTTGTCTGATATTGCCATATTACCTAAAGAACAAGGAAAAGGATTTGGTTCTGCCCTGATTGCTCATTGTATCAATATGATATTGAGTGAAGGCAAATCTCGGGTGGATCTTGATGTTGAAACCCATAATAAAAAAGCATTAAACCTGTATATTCAGCTTGGATTTCATATTCAAAATGCTTGTGATTATTGGTCAATTAATGTGATTAAACTTGAAAAATAAACCATTAAATTTTTAGTCACAAATCACATAACATAAATATGGCTTGACATAATTAAAATCTCACCATTAGTATTGCGAATGGCGGTAGAGGAAGGCATATTTTATCAAAAATAAGGATAATTAATGAAAAAAAGGGTTGTTATTACTGGTATGGAAATAACGTCATCCATAGGATCGGGAATTGATAAATTTTGGCTTGCTGCATCTCAAGGTCAATGTGGAATTAAACGCATCCAATCCTATGATCCTTCACCCTACTCTACCCAAATAGCAGGAGAAATCACTGACTTATCCCTAGATCATCTCCCCGAATTCAACAAAAGCAAACGCTATCCTCGTGCTGCTCAATACGCATTATTTTGTGCGCATCATGCCATAGAGCAAGCAGGGCTTGCGCAAAGTGAACTCAATGGAGCAGGCACCTTTATAGGCACAAGCATTGGCGGTCAACCTGAATTAGAAGTAGGTTATAGATTATTCTTTACAGACAGTTGGAAAAAAATCCCTCCTCTAAGTGTGATTAGAGGGATGCCCAATTCAATAGCAAACCATATTGCAATTGCTTTTGGCATTGGTGGACCAAACTCAACCATTTCCAATGCCTGTGTTTCATCTGGAGAAGCCATAGGCATGGCTTACCAACAAATCGCCCATGGTAATTTGACTACAGCCCTTTGCGGTGGAACAGAATCTTTGGTCTGGGAATCAGTTATGGCTGCCTGGTGTAAGCTTAGAGTCATGTCGACTAACAATGAAAATCCCTCACAAGCCAGCAGACCATTTGATCTCAATCGGGATGGAATGGTCATGGCAGATGGAGCTGGGATATTAATTCTTGAAGAATTACAACAAGCGAAAGCAAGAGGAGCAAAAATTCTCGGAGAAATCATTGGCTATGGTGCCAGTTGTGATGCATTCCATGTCACAGCACCAAACTCACAAGGACAAGCAAGAGCTATTTTTGCTGCTTTAAATGATGCGAAGTTATCAATTAACGATATCCATTATATCAATGCGCATGGGACAGGAACCCAACTCAATGACAGCACGGAAACAGAAACAATAAAAATGGTTTTCGGCAAAAGAGCTTATGACATCCCAATTACCGCTCAAAAAGCCATGACGGGACATGCGATTGGGGCGGCAGGAGCCATGGAAATTATTGCAACAACACTAAGCTTGCAAAAAAATATGTTGCTACCAACCATCAATCTGCACACTCCAGACCCGGCCTGTGATCTGGATTATGTGCCAAATGCAGCACGAGAAAAAACAATTGATATTGCTTTATCCAACCATTTTGCCTTTGGTGGAGCAAATGCCGCTTTGGTTCTGCGTAAATACATTAGTTAAGAATATAAATAGCTTAGACTAAACAGTAATTGATTATTATACAAATGGGTCAATCGTGGCCCTTTGGTAATATTAACTCCATCACCACCCAAATAACTTTTCCCTAAGTCTGCAAACTCATATCCCATACCAACTTGCCAGTTGCGATTTAACATCTTCTGGACACCAGCTCCAACGCTATAAGCAAAAGCATAAGTGGTGTTTGATGCAAACCATGGTGCAGGAAATAGAAATTGATTGATAGAAAGAGTTCTGTAATCATGGGCATTATTAAATGCTATACCAAAACTGCCGCTAAGATAGGGCTGTACGGGTGTAAAGGCGCTTCCTATCAGCTTGCCTTTTAGCTCTACTCGAGCATGATTAACCTTATAGTCATAGGAATATACATGGAGTAGCCCGTTAAGATTGACATCGCCAGTGACCTTGGCATCGCTTACTCCAGCTACCCCTAAACCTAATTGGCCAATCATTTTAGGATTGATCGCGCGCTGCAGCCCAAAAAACACCTCGCCGTTGGCTAAAACGCTAGTGGGAGAATCATCAGTAAAATAGAGATAATAATTTGGCGGTAAATTACGATTAAAATTAATAATATAGATTGGCGACATTGGATAAATATACTGATTTTGTCCGGGTGTTACCCAGGAAGGTCCCCCACTCACTGTAATAATAGATGACCAAAGCAAGGGAATTTCTTCATCATAAATCGGTTCTGAAGCAGAAAGATTCATACTAAACAAAACACATAATCCGGTGAGCAATATTTTTTTCAGCATATCCCGTCCTTTTGATTACAAATCAGCCCTCCTGATTCAGGCGCTTTAACGAACTGATTTTAATAGCAGTTATTTGATTTTATACCTTAATTAATCTCATTTTTCTAGGGTGCATTGACAATTCATCTTTGCCACAGGAATGACAGGATGACGATGAGAAAAATTATTAATCTGAAAGCCATTTGAATCGAGGATAATTCACTCGAAAATGGACAATAAGAGGTATATAATCGGTCTATTTTGCGGAATAGAAAGGTAAACTAATGAATTCTTCTCTTCGTGATATAGCAAACCTTGTTCAAGGTATTGTAATAGGTAATGATGTCATCACTGTTTCCACACTATCACCTATAGATAATATACTTCCCGGAGCTTTAGTTTTCGCTGAAGGTGAAGAAAACATCAAACTCGCTGAAAACTCTGAAGCGGCTGCTATTCTTATTGGTCAAGGGACTATCGATTCCCCAAAGCCATTAATTCAGGTAAAAAACCCTTTTAAAGCATTTATTACTTTACTCAACCATTTTTATCCCCCAAAAAAAATAACTCCAGGGATACACCCCACTGCCGTAATCGGTGAAGAAGTACAGTTAGGTGATCAAGTCTATATTGGGCCATTCGTAGTCATTGAATCAGGAAGTATTATAGGTAATCATTCGGTACTCAAAAGTCATATTCATATCGGTCATAATGTGGTCATTGGTGATAACACCATCATACATCCCCAGGTCACTGTTTATGATAATTGCCGTATCGGTTCCAATGTCACTATCCATGCCTCGACAGTAATAGGCTCTGATGGCTTTGGTTATACTTTTGTTGATGGACAACATCTCAAAGTACCGCATTCGGGATATGTAGTGATTGAAAACGATGTTGAAATTGGAGCCAATACAGCGATAGACAAGGCCACATTAGGTGCTACAGTGATAGGTGAAGGAACAAAAATTGATAATTTGGTACAAATCGCTCACTCGGTCAAGTTAGGCAAGCATAATATTATTTGTGCTTTTACTGGCATCGCCGGCAGTACCACTACCGGGAATAATGTCATCTTTGCCGCCAACGTGGGAGTAAGTGACCATGTTCATATTGAAGATGAAGTCATATTAGGCGCACGCACAGGGGTCCCCCCCCACAAACACTTAAAGAAAGGGACAGTATATCTTGGTAATCCGGCAAAACCCAAAGATGTAGCGATTAAGCATGAACTATCAGTCAATCGTATTCCCTTAATACGAAAAAACATTAAATCACTTACCGAGCAAGTTGCTGTAATTAACAAAAAACTCGATATTAAAGAAAAAGAGGTAGAATAACCATGAAGCCACCTCTGATTCTAATAGATGGTTCTTCCTATTTCTTTAGAGCGTTTCATGCCCTCCCACCACTGACAAACTCCAAAGGCCAGCCTACTGGCGCAATTTATGGAGTTGCCAATATGATTAAAAAAATAATCAAAGATTATCAACCAAAAGAAATAGCGGTTGTCTTTGATGCCAAAGGAAAAACATTCCGAGATGAATGGTATTCAGAATACAAGGCACACAGACCACCGATGCCTCAGGAATTGAGCTCTCAGTTTCAACCACTAATCGAGTTACTGCAAGCGATGGGATTGCCCTTGCTTATCATTGATGGAGTCGAAGCAGATGATGTGATTGGCACTTTGGCAAAACAAGCCACAGAGCAAGGCATACCCGTTGTTATATCAACCGGTGATAAAGACATGGCACAACTGGTCAATGAACATGTGTCTCTCATCAATACGATGAGTAATTACAGCATGGGTATTGACGGAGTCAAAGAAAAATTTGGTGTAGCACCTGAGCAAATCATTGATTACCTCACTCTCATTGGAGATACCGTAGATAATATTCCGGGAGTAGAGAAATGCGGCCCCAAAACGGCTGTAAAATGGCTTACAGAATATCAAACGCTCGATAATTTGATTGCACACGCAAACGAAATTGGCGGCAAAATCGGTGAATATTTACGTGCCAGCATCCCTCATTTACCACTCTCAAAAAAATTGGTCACTATCAAAACGGATTTGGATCTACCCTTAAATTTAAACCAATTGATGCCCACACCGGCCGATCATGAGCAATTAGTTAAATTAACTCGTGAATTGGAATTTAAATCATGGCTTAAAGAGTTACTGCAGGAAGAAGAGAATCAAAAATCTCCCAAAGAAAAGGATGCCGGCAATAATAAATCCTACGAAATAATAACTACTCAGCAACAGTTGAATCATTGGCTCAATAAACTGGAACAAAGTAAACAATTTTGTATCGATACTGAAACAACCCATCTTGATGTCATGCAAGCTGAGCTGGTTGGCATCTCTTTGGCAATTGAGGAAGATAAAGCATCTTATATTCCTCTGGCTCATACGGATGGCAGTCTACAGTTAGTAAGAGAAGAAGTTTTAACTGCTTTAAAGCCCATTTTGGAAAACCCAGCTATAGGAAAAATAGGGCAAAATATTAAATATGATTACAGTGTACTTAAAAATTATGGCATTACTTTAAAAGGCATCGCTTATGACACCATGTTGGAATCCTATGTGCTCAATAGTGGTGCAGGCAGACATGATATGGATTCTTTGGCATTAAAATATCTGGGCTATAAAACCATAAGTTATGAAGATGTCGCAGGAAAAGGAGCAAAACAACTCCGATTTGACCAAATTCCAGTAGAGAAGGCCGGGGTCTATGCAGCTGAAGACGCTGATATTACTTTGCAACTACATCATAAACTTTACCCCATGCTGGATGAATCATTACGTAACGTGTTGCATGATATCGAAATGCCTTTGGTGACTGTTCTCGCAGACATGGAAATGCATGGCGTTCTCATCGATCCCGTCATTCTAGAAAAGCACGGAAGTCGTTTGAAAGAACAAATGAAGTCCCTGGAAAATGAAGCCGTACAACTCGCTGGAAAAGCATTTAATCTCAATTCCCCAAAACAATTACAAGAAATATTATTTGATGAACAAAAACTGCCTGTTGTCGCGAAAACTCCCACAGGACAACCTTCGACTGCAGAATCTGTTTTACAGGAATTAGCTTTTGATTATCGCCTGCCAGCAGTAATTCTGGAATACCGAAGCTTATCAAAATTAGTCAGTACTTATATTGATGCATTACCTAAAAGAATCAATCCCAAAACACATAGAGTACACACCTCCTATAACCAGGCGGTAGCAGCAACAGGCCGCTTATCTTCCAGTGATCCTAACTTACAAAATATACCTATACGCAGCGAAGAAGGAAGGCTGATTCGAACGGCATTCATAGCACCGGCCGGCAGTGTGATCATAGCTGCTGATTACTCGCAAATTGAATTGAGAATAATGGCTCATTTATCCCAGGATGATAACCTTTTACACGCTTTTGCCAATGGCTGGGATATTCATGCAGCAACAGCGAGTGAAATCTTTCAAACGAATTTGGACTCCGTTACCAAAGAACAACGTAGACGGGCCAAGGCAGTGAACTTCGGCTTGATATATGGTATGTCAGCCTTTGGCCTGGCAAAGCAAATTGGTGTGGAGCGTCAGGATGCTCAACATTATATTGATACTTACTTCCACCGCTATCCCAAAGTACTTGAATACATGGACCGTACTCGTAAACAAGCACATCAACTTGGTTATGTTGAAACATTATTTGGTCGTCGTCTCTATTTACCCGAAATTAATTCACGCAACCTGATGAGACAAAAAGCGGCTGAACGCACCGCCATCAATGGGCCAATGCAAGGTACTGCCGCCGATATTATAAAAAAAACAATGATAGCTATCTCAAGTTGGGAGCGTTCACAAAAGAATCCTTCTGCAAAGATGATCATGCAAGTACACGATGAATTGGTTTTTGAAGTCCGAAAGGACGCAGTTGAAGAATGCCGAGCCATTATCCACAAGCTCATGGAACAAACTGTAAAATTATCTGTACCTCTTGTTGTTTCTATTGGAACAGGTTCTAACTGGGATGATGCGCATTGAGGCGCATAAAAACGCTTAATTTATTATCATTTAATAATAATTAATCGATGTTTGGCTAGCAAAAGAAGCATTTTGACAGCCCATAAACTCACTGAAATAATAAGACCATGTTTTATGAATACGTTCCAAACCAATGACTTTGGGCCAGGTATTATACTCATTCAAAAACCGACCATGATTCTTAAACACTTTAATAAAGTCTTCTCGCATGGCATCTGAATCAGACCAGGCTACAATAGGAATTTGTGGATATTTTTGTAATAGAATTCCTGCAAGCTCAGGGCCATTGCAATTCATTTCATCATTGCAGGCCCCCAGATCACCATCCATAACGACTATATCGGGGCAATAGTTATTGATAAAGGATAATGCAGCTTGACTATTATTCACAATAGTCACTGAAATTGATGCAACCACCGACTCCAACAATCGGCGCAAACAAAAGGCATTAAAAGCACTGTCCTCAACAATTAATACACGCATCACAGCTCCCTCTAAACTACGAGAGAAGTATAATGTGTGAACCTTAAGAAAATCTTAAGAAAAAGGAATTAGTCCAGTTAAAAATTGCAAATTGAGAAATCAACGCAGTTCCTTATCAAATTTTTTTTACAAATTGTGATTTTAATTTCATGGCACCTATCCCATCGATTCTGCAGTCAATGTCATGATCACCTTCAACCAAGCGGATATTTTTTACTTTAGTTCCTACCTTTATAACTTGAGATGAGCCCTTTATTTTTAAATCTTTGATGACAGTTATCGTATCTCCATTTTGTAATACGTTCCCATTGGCATCTTTGATAATCTTTGCAGACTCTTCGTTATTGTTATCGCTGCTTTTTGGCCATTCATGCATACACTCAGGGCAAATTAATGCTTCACCGTCCTCATAACTATATTCAGAAAGACATTTAGGGCAATTTGGCAATTGGTTCATTTTGTTGAAAAACCATAAATTAAATCAATTGCAACCTATTTTACTCTAATAGATATCATTTTAAAAATTTTTGATTACATTGAATTGTAATTAAACAGTACTGAAATGATTGGATAAATAATGATTAAAGAATCATTATTTATCCAGCGAAATAGAACTACTATGAATTATGGAGAGGGTTAGTCAATACGTATTCTTCTTGATATTTCTCTTCTTTACCTTGCCTTGGGGTTCCTCTTGATAGAACACTTGGGAAATGATCAACAGGATGAAGATTGTTAGTACTCGGTATTTGAGAACCACCCAAACCACGCATAGTCTCATGACTGCTTTGCTTAACATCAGAAACAGACTCTTTACGTGCAGGATCTGCTATGGATTCCGTTACTTTAGCAACTGCAAATCCAATGGCACTTGATAATGTAGCAGTGCCTGTACCGCTTATAGCACCGAAAGTCAAAGCTCCCAAGAGACTAACACCTGAAGGAGCAAAAACCCCAGTAGCCACCAACGTGACACCTAAGGCAAAGCCGAAACCAAATCCAATACCTGCAAAAGCACCCATTATCTTTAGGGTACGATAATCAGAAGATGAAACAGGTTGATTAGATAAAATGGGAGTCGTTTCCTCACGCAAGGATACATTGTCTTCTTGTGGTAAAACAGGGGTTTCTTTACCGATAGAAAGCTCTTCCTCTTGCTCATCTGGTAGCTTAACCTCTTCAAGAGGATTCACTTCAGGCGGGAACACTTTCCTAACATCTTCTAAATATTCGGACCATTCAAATTCCCCGGGATTCTTACAATACTCACGAATTTCATCCTCATTGTATCCATTACTCTTTACCGCACGCAGCATCTGAGCATAGTCTGCCGGACTATCATCAAAGATATAAACCCGATTGGCCTTCTCTGATTGGTGATTAAGCCGGGAATTGACATCATTAAATTTATACCCTGACTCCAGAATGGTTAACTTCCTGATTTCTTCATCGGAAAATCCTTGATATTTGAAAACTGCTTGAATGTACTCAACTCGGTTTTTGGTGACAATATTGACAGTCACATCATCATTTTTTAGTACTTCATGGAAAAATGCCACCGCTTCTGGTCTCATCAGGAAATCAGCATCTTGCTGGCTATGATCAAAATTTTCGTTGTATTTTCCAAATTTTGCTTCGAACAAAGCCTGAATTTCAATTGGATCTTTCATTGGAGTACTTTTATAGTCCTGTTCCACATCCATTTTATAGCCTTGCAACAGTGACTGATAAAATTCGGTAAATACAGTTTGATTACCGCTTCTTCCGGTTACTGTACCGTCAAAATCGGTAAAAATAATAACTTTAGGCATTGTATTTCCTTACTATTTCTCTTAATTTTAAATGACTCGATATTGTATAAAATTTAAATTAAGAGAATATTAAATACAAAAAATGACGAAATCCCTGTACAAATTACAATAAACTGTGTTGATGAGTTTTATCTAAGTTTTTCATTAAGACAGATTGGAGGTCTTGAGATGTGTTCAATAATTCACTTCGTTAAGGGATTATTATTCCTTGTTCTTTGTTCACTCTTTACTACCTCCTTATCACAACCAGTACAACATAACATTGAAGAGATAGCCGAATTAACTAAACCCCTTTCAGTTCAACCTTTTTCTCAATTCAGAACTACCGCTTTGGAAGATACTGGAATCATTCAAGTAATTGATGGCTCAGCCTGTGGTGAATCGAATCGCTCAGGCAGCGAGAATGCTATCAACTTGCAAAGAAGCTATGATTTACCGGATTACGCAACCGATGAGACTGTATTTCTCAATGGTTGGGATATGCGATATTTAAGTAGTGATCACCATATTGGTCGCGTTGCCTCAATCATTAGGAGTCCGCAACTGGAAGGCTCAAGATTAACCTGGGAAGCAATTAGTCTTTTAAGAGATAAAAATTTCGATGACGGGTTTCGCTGGTGCTATTATTATACGGTAGTTGCCTGGAATCGTAATCGAATCGACGCTCGAGTATTAGGAGCTCAAGATAATACCACCTTTTCTTTTTATAATGACAATGAGCATGTTGCCCTCGTTTCAGCGGCAGGTTTTTTCAATAGTGACTTTCTTTCTGGTAATGTTAAAGCAGCCGTGCTTCCCAGAGGTTTTGTTTATGGCTGGGAAGTAGGATTTGGCCAGGCAGATCATCATCTTTTACAAGTTGCTTACAACCTTGACCATAGTGAAACCTTCCTGCAGGCTGGCCGTAATTGGAGCGGACCTGCACCAAATGTTAGCAATAGCCAAGCTTCTCGTTTTGTCAGCAGGGAAGCACATGGGATGTAACCTCGCATTAATGTAAGAATATTTCCAATCGCCATTGTGTGTATTTTTAGACCAAATAGACGTTTATTTAATCGAAAAGTTCATGTATAATTCTTTCCTAAACTCAACCTAAATAAATAGAGATAAGGCAAAAAGCATGAAAAACAAATTTGAATTGTTTGATGAACTACCCCAAGAACTGCAAATTGAAACGACACCAAGTTTATCAAACCGAGAGTTAGTGAACTTGGCACAGACATCCAAATATCATTTGGCTTTGTTTAAACCTATGATTGATGTTCATAAATTATTGTATCACGTGACGCACGGAGAACATGAAGCGGTTAAAGTAATGTTAGAAGGAGACATGAGTTTAATTTATAAAAGGGGCAAAGTAACGGATTGCTCCGGACGAGTTTTTGATAATATCAGTGCTTTTGAATATGCACTGTGGGCTCTGGATAAACACATGTGGGCAAAAATGATTGCGTGTATACCACATAATGAAGAAGGCAGAAAAGTATTCGCAAAATTGATTGCTCAATACAACAAAGTCAACACAGACGGAGTAACTTATAGGCTCAATGGGAAAACAATCACTGAACAGCATTTTGATTTCAAAAACACCCTCATTAAAGAGCTGCAAACGCAAGTAAATTCGCTAAACGCGCCAGGGATTCAAGATTGGGATGCCATTGATAAGCAATGGCGAGAAGGTGTTGGTGGTGCACAAAAATTACTGCCTATGCATGTGGTTTATGAGTACTGCTCTAATG
Organism: Legionella pneumophila subsp. pascullei; assembly: GCF_900637585.1. Lineage (NCBI taxonomy): Bacteria > Pseudomonadati > Pseudomonadota > Gammaproteobacteria > Legionellales > Legionellaceae > Legionella > Legionella pneumophila. The sequence continues at coordinate 109,013 of NZ_LR134380.1, read as the reverse complement.
AGCCCTTTTATCCTGTTCCTAAGTTTACCTCACAACCAAAATCATTGAAAAAATTTTATAATTCGACTACTAAAAAGGCCGAAGATTGGTTTAGCGCTGATTCTAAGTTAGGTTCTGAGTTTGCTGTATATAGAGGTGGGGCAAGCCATTGGGCGTCTGTGATGTCATCGTCGTTGGGGTCGCCTGACGATTTAGTTGCCGTGAAGACATTATATGAAGTAAGAACCCAGGATTTTATTGATCTCAAATCACAACTTGAAGAACAAATGAGCTTGGATAATGACCACCATGCTGTTCGCCCGATGTTGACCGCATGGCGGTGAAGAAGCCTGGCGACGTGAGCCGCCACATGCACTATCGTTGCAAGTAACTGATGATTCGCCAGGGAGAAACCCCATCTTTGACCGTCCATTTAACTTTCTCGCGCGCTTTGCGCAATATTCTTGCATGAGAAACGAGGAATTCAACTTCTAACAAAAGTCAGAAAACATATGAAGCCAAAAATCTTACATGCCTTTGATAAAGGGGGTTGCTGAGAAAGAGAGCTATTGTTGAATCAGTTATCGATCAACTTAAAAACATTTCCAATATTGGACATTCAAGACTTCGCTCTGTCTTTAATTTTATGGTCAATTTGTTGTCAGGATTGGCTGCCTACTCTTTAAAACCCAAAAAGCCATCTCTGATTATAGAAAAAACTATGGTAGCTGTTGTTTGGCCAGCTATGTCGAATTCACGTTAGTTATGAAAAAGCACCAACCAGCCTGGTTGGTACACTTCGCTATAGCATATCCAGTATCTTGTGCGATAAAGATCATGTTCCGTTACACATAACACGTCATAGAATAACGTTGCTGGGGATGAACAGCACTCCCCCTCGTCTGATCCCGGTACCTGACTAATAGAAAAAATCAAATGTCTATATCGTGAGCTAACAATCGCCTGTTGGCACGAAAATAGGTCATTGGAGAATGCTCCAATAAATCGGATAATTTTTCCATGTAGATACAGGCGAATCTATCAACTTGGTAGGCGAAGTAGCTCTCTTCCGCCCCAGCGCGAAAAACTCTTTCCCACTTGGGATTATAGAAACTGTTTTGTTCTTGTAACAATCTTGAAATTTGTAAGTCAACAGTGGATATTTGCAATTGCAAGTCATGAATTTCCTGATCATACTGTTGAGAGCTTTCGTCAATACTTCTTGTGCAAAGATCGACGTATTTCTGCTCTAACTCTTTTTTAATAGCCATGGCTTCAACAATTTTCTTTTCAATTGGCAAAGCCCTTATTTGGGATGCAATTTCTTCACCTAATTCTTCAACAACCAAAGCAGTACGCCAATTACAATCTTTTTTCAATCGTAATATATCGCCGTAAATATGATCACCTATATAGAGAATTTCATCTCCGCCGATCCCGAGATCTTCAGTAAATTTTTTGGCATTACCTCCTTGATATACGCCAGGAACTATTGGGCCATGGACATTAGTCATCGTCCCGTTTTCGGGATTAACTGATAAAAATCGTAAGTTATCATAAAAGAAACGGGGTTTATTTGCCAAGGTGATAACAAACTCAAATAAACCTTGCCAGTGCTCCCCTTTATCCAGGAATGGGGACAAGGCATAATCCAACAACAATTTAGAATAAGAATATTCTGAATTGGTCAGAATAAATATCTTTTTCCCATAACGAATAAAATGCTTCAACCCTTCAACAACTTCCTTTTCTCTAATCACATATTTTTTCAAATTCTTAATAATTATATTTTTCAGAGTACCATCCGAGTGAACTTTATCCACACAATATTGCACGTCTTGTGCTATGGCTTGATAGCTTGGCATTTTATCTGGATTGGTATCTTTTAAATCAACCAGCTGGGCATACAGGATGCAAAATGCTATAGAAAAAGAAGTATCAATTGCCATGTAATTCGGATCACCCAGGTCAACATAAATACTTCTGTAAATTTTTTTCTGATCGCTAAAACTGATCTGTTTCGTGCCATGGTAACTCAATCTAATGGCACCATACCGGCTCAGTTTTAAAATATTGCCATTCTTACTGTCAATCACCAAGCCACGAATGGCATCATCAAAATTAAATTTGAATTTTTTAATTTCCTCAGGATAGTGAAAGCTTTCTGCCAGTCTTTCCTTGACGAGATCATAAACTAAGGATTCAAAATTTTTCGAATTATATCGGATGAGGGTATGGTCCATGTCCAAACCAATCAGTTTAATTTTTCTCATATTTATAATTCGATTTACAAAAACCTTGTGCGTATCCATTTTTGAGGAACCTATAAAATTATTGGCAATTAATGTTTTGAGATATGAACGTATACAAGTCGACTATTTTAAATTATTCACACCACTTGCTGAAGCCACTAACACTTTATCTGCCAAACGTTTGGCAAACACTCCATTTTCAACGACACCCGGGATTACATTAAGACTGTCTTCCAAGGCCATAGGTGTTGAGAAATTCAGATTAAACACATCCAGAATAATATTACCATTATCAGTAACGAAACCTTCTCTGTATTCAGGGTCTCCCCCTAATTTAACAATTTGTCGTGCAACAAAACTACGGGCCATTGGAATGACTTCCACAGCAACGGGAAATTCCCCTAAACGTTTCACAACCTTGGATTCATCGACAATACAAATAAATTGTGTGGCTACATTCGCTACAATTTTCTCCCGAGTCAGGGCTCCTCCGCCCCCCTTTATCATTTCACCTCGTTCATTGACTTCATCAGCGCCATCAACATAGATAGGTAAATCCTGTACTGAATTTAAATCAATTACAGGAATACCTTCTTCTCGAAGCAATGCTTCGGTTGCTTTTGAACTGGCGACACAAGCCTCTATCTTATGTTTGATTGCAGCTAATTCTTTTATAAAAAAATTAACTGTAGAGCCAGTTCCAACACCTATTACCATATCATCTTCAATATAAGCTATAGCTGCTTTGGCTGCTTTGATTTTTAATTCACTCACGAATTTGCCCTCTTTGCCTAATTACTTCATACAATGAAACGCCAGTCGCCACTGACACATTTAAACTCTCTACACTTCCCACCATAGGCAAAGAAAACAATCCATCGCAATGCTCGCGAGTCAATCTTCTTAACCCGGTTCCTTCTGCTCCCATGACAAGAGCGATGTTTCCAGAACAATCCATTTCATAAAGTAAACGCTCTGCTTCGCCAGCTGCTCCAAAGATCCAGACACCCTGTTGTTTTAAAATGTCCATAGCCCTTGCTAAATTAGTTACTCTCACCAAGGGAATTGACTCAGCAGCCCCACAAGCCACTTTACTAACAACGGGTGTAATACTTGCACTTTTATCTTTAGGAATCACAACAAAATCAACACCGGTTGCATCAGCTGATCGCAAACAAGCACCTAAATTATGGGGATCTGTAATCCCATCCAGAATAAGAATCAATACAGGTTTTTTACTTCTTTCTAATAAAGTAACCAAATCACTTTCACCGTATTCGGGTAATGCGGAGGCAAGTGCAACAACACCCTGATGAGTAAACTCGGAAAACTGCTGATTCATTTTCTGCGAACTTAACTTTTCAATAGGAACATGGGCTTTTTCTGCCTTGACTAAAAACTCATGAAGCCTTTTATCTATTCTGTCTTGATTAACAAAGAGTTTTTTTATCATTCGATGTGGATTCGCCAATAATGCAGAAACTGCATGCAACCCATAAACATACTGCTCATTCATTACTAACTTCATCCTCGACAGGCTCAAAATCTATTTTGCGTTCGTTTAAATCAACACGAGCTACCAACACGGTCATTTTATCTCCCAAACGATAGACCTGACCGCCGCGAGCGCCTATTAAACGATGTTTTGCAGAGTCAAACGTATAATAATCATTCTTTAAAGAAGTGACATGAACCAAGCCTTCTACATAAATTTCATCGAGTTCCACAAAAATACCAAAACTGGTCACAGCGGATATTCGTCCTTTAAACACCTGCCCCAATTTATCTTGCATATACTCGCATTTTAACCAAGTAATCACTTCCCGAGTCGCTTCATCCGCCCGGCGCTCCGTCATGGAGGAATGTTTACCCAAACGATTCATGTCTTCATGACTGTACTCAAACTCATAGACAGGATGATTATCCAGTAAATGCCCTATTGCCCTATGGATTAACAAATCAGGAAACCTTCTGATGGGTGATGTAAAATGGGTGTAAGCGGAATAAGCCAAACCAAAATGACCTTCATTCGATTCAACGTATTGAGCCTGTTTCAAAGAACGAAGCATTACCGTTTCAATAAGATGCTTCTCCGGTCGCTCACCAATCTGGTTCATAGTACGCTGGAAATCCTTAGGCCCAGGTTTTCTTCCCCCTCCCAATGACAATCCGAGCTCACCTAAAAACTGCCTCAATGCAGTAATCTTATCTTCTTCAGGAGCTGCATGAACTCGGTATAAAGTAGGAATTTCAGCCTTTTCTAAAAATCTTGCTGTTGCAACATTCGCTGCCAACATGCATTCCTCAATTAATTTATGTGCGTCATTACGTATTACAGGCACAATACATTTTATTTTCTTGTTTTCATCAAATTCGATTCGAGTTTCCGTGGTCTCGAAATCCATAGCACCTCTAAGTTTACGGGTGTCGAGCAGAACATGATATAAATCATAAAGAGATTCAAGCATAGGCCACAACGCTTGATGTTTTTCATCTGCCTTGCCTTGTTCCAACCACTTGCCAACTGCTGTATAGGTCAAACGAGCATGAGAATGGATGACTGCCCGATAAAAACGAGAGCGAGATATTTTTCCCTCTTGGCTAATCGATAATTCAGCCACCATACATAATCGGTCAACATGGGGATTTAATGAGCAAACACCATTGGATAAAGCTTCTGGCAGCATGGGCACTACCTTACCGGGAAAATAAACTGAATTTCCTCGCCTTGCTGCTTCTTTATCCAAAGCAGAATCTTTGGCCACATAATGACTGACGTCTGCGATAGCAACATACAGTTGGAAGCCTCCTTTGGGCTTTTTATAACAATACACAGCATCATCAAAGTCTTTTGCATCTTCCCCATCAATGGTTACAAAAGGAAGATTACGCAAATCGGTTCGACCTTTTAATTGCTCCTCGGCAATCTGCTGTGGAATTTTAGCCACTTCCACAAGAGCATCGTCTGGCCATTCGAAAGGAATGCCATGGGCATGGATTGCTACCTGAATTTCCATGCCAGGGGCCATATGTTCCCCTAAAATATGGATTACTCTGCCAATAGCTTGCGAACGCTTGTTAGGGTATGCGATTAATTCAACCAGTACTATTTGACCATTTTTGGCATTTCCAATGAATTCTTGTGGAATTGAAATATCCTGAGTCAGGCGCTTGCTATCAGGAATGACAAAATTCACGCCATGCTCAGTGAAAAATCGACCCACAACCGTAGCATTAGCATGTTCCAGGACTTCATGGATTTTAGCTTCTGCTCTTCCTCTCCTATCCAACCCAGACTGATAGGCAAGCACTACATCACCATGCATGACAGCTCTCATTTCTTTAGCGGAGAGCACCATATCATCGGAACCATCATCCGGAATGAAAAATCCAAAACCATCAGGATGACCTTGAACAGTTCCACGCAATAAATTAATTTTTTGTAATAAACAAAAGCGTCCACGCCTGTCCTGCATGATTTGCCCATCACGCAACATGGCTTTCAACCGAAAACCCAAGGATTCCTGCTGGCTCTCAGAGCTCAAATCCAATTTATCAAACAGTTTACTGCGAGACATAGGCCTACCGTATTCATCCAGGATTTCCATGATGTATTCCCGGCTTGGAATTGGCTCGGCGTATTTTTCACGCTCCCTCTTATAAAAGGGATCTTTGGATTTTTTACTCACTTTTCACCATTTTTCTCTTCAAACTTTATATGACTAAAACCTCTTTAGTCCTGTTCTACCATTTATCACTATAACTAGCAAGGATATGCTGTCAAGTATCGGACAATTCTGCATAAAACGCTCTTTATTTATCTTATTTCCAATCTTACAAGGCAAGAAGTCCTCATAATAAAATGAGGATTTGTTTTATATCGCCTAATCTCATATAGCCCATCATTAAAGTTTTAAGTTTTAATAAGGAATCAAGATTGAGAAACATGACGGCTAGCTAAACTATTTGCCAAAGGCTCAAGATGGCCGTATTAGCCGCCATCTTGATTTGTAATGAAAATTGATATGACTTGTTGCAGCATAGAATCGATAGCCATGCCCAGGATTGTCATCGATAAATTACTTCTCTGGCAATACAAACCCTCTTCCACCAACCGCGGCAGTTAACGCTGCTAAGGACATGTCTTCCGCTACCCAGAAAGTACCTTGATCGCTTGCCGGTATTTTTACCCCTTTCCATTGACATACGGCAATAGCATTTTCACATGGTATTTGTTGTTCATGTCCTGGCCTTGATTCTATACAATTTAAAATAAAGGCAGGTTTGTCCACTACCAAAGCTGACCATTTACCAGCCTGTAATCGACTTGTCCAACCAGCACTAGCTCCAGGATCTGTGACTGGATGAGTAATCCATAGATCCAAATTGGTCACATTGTGAATAAACACCAACTTATTTTTCTTTGCTTTTAATGTCACTGATTGACCTTGTACAGGTACAGCCCGACAGCCATCAGGAAAAGTGGATTCTGCAAAAAGCCCTGTTGAAAGTAATAAAAGATATAAAGAGAGCAAAATTCTCATGATTCACCTCATAATTTTTATATAACTATAAGTTATTTAGTCTTCACCAGTAAATCCAGCATCAATACCTACATCCATTACAGTCCCTGACTGCAGTTTCTTGTAAATGAAATCTAATACTCACTTTTTATTTGCCTTAGTCAATTATATAGGATTAAGTACTCATATCCGATAGATTTAGGAACAAATTAAAATCTCTAATCTGTTTAAAATAAATAGTGCACGAGGTTATTATAAAAAAACCTATGCAGATAGCTCAATCACTATCTTCATGATACAGTGACGCAGAGTAATTTTGTAAAACATGATATATTTCTAATAGATCTCTCTAATTTTTCACAAAGTTATCTGACAATATATCTGAATAACTTGTTGCTGTCGTGGCTGGAAGTTCTGTAAAGAATGTCATTTATCCAAACCTGAACAGTTCATTAGCAAAAAATCATGAGGCAGCAAAGCTGCCTCCAAAGAAACGGATAAAGAAGCTAAGGTGTAAAGCTCCGAACACACCTAACCGCATTATTGACGACCTTCAAATCGAAGCCAGAGATGCCATTGGATATGACCTGAATCCAGGCACGGCCCGTCGGATCCGCGTTAACCTCAGTAGAACTCCAGTAGGCACCAGCACCAAAATTACCAATAGCAACTCGATTGGTGTGAAGACAGTTTAACTGGCCTGATGATGTCGAGTTATTTCCAGCTGGCAAGAACCAATCACTGTAACAGGTGTTGCCTGGCTGACAAGGGGTATTTCCTTGAGAATCCACTTCATAGGTACTGCAAATACCAGCAGCATAAGTGTTCGCAGCAATGTTTTGTGGGCATCCTGGCGCACCACCAGGTCCTGTTAAACAGGCAACAATCGTCGCGGTATTGGCATCACCATCCGTATTACTCTGAGCATTAGTTGCTGTACCAAAACCGCCCCATATAATGCCAATGCCTGTGTGGTTATCTGCAGTTGCTGCAATCAAGTTGTTCAAGCCACCTTCCAAGCAGGCAATGACACCACCACTTGTAGGTTGTCCAACCGCGGTTGCCACATAGTTATAGCCATCAGTAAGTGTTGCACCACCAGCAGGTGTGTCAATGACTACATCGACAGGTCCAACGGCATGGGCAGGCGTGACTGCCGTCACTGTCGTAGGGTTGACCGCATTGACACTGGTAGCGGGTATTCCACCAAAGGTCACAGCAGTTGCCCCAGTTAGTCCTGTTCCAGTTAATACCACACCAGTCCCACCTGAAGCTGTTCCCGAATTTGGATTAACTGCCGTTAAAGTGCTTCCTGACTGGATGGCAATTGCTGCAGTCAGCACATTGGTATTGGTACCCTGGATAGTAAAGTTGGTTTGTGGCACTATCGTATTACCTGGTGTATAGGTCAAAGTACAACTACCTCCTGGTGGGACATTAACACAAGTATTTCCTGTTTCCGTCACGTTGCCATCCAGCGCTGTGCCCGTAAAATTTGAAGTAATGTTCGTGGCTGCTACTTCAGTCGTGGTGTTATTGATTGTTAGTTGACCAGTGGGGCCATTCACTGTCAGGATTAGTGGAGAGCCAATGACCGTAATCACCGCATCCGTGATCGGTGGTGCTTGCACGATATGTAAAATATTCGCAGCACTTGGCCTATAACACTGATTAGCAGAGCCTTGCTGGCATACAATAGGCCCATCAACAATGGGGCTACTTAACTGACTGCCGTTTATCCGCAAAGACAGAATACAAGAGCTTTTACCTCGTAAAACGAAAGGATTACCGCAAACGCCTAATCCTGTAGTAATTTGTACAATACTTTTGATAGGTTGCATAACTAGGGTGTGTGGATTAGTCGATTGATTAGTCACCCGGTATTCGACTGTAGCAGTACTATTGGCAGGTACAGCAACGCTAGTGGCAGTAAGCGGTTCAAACGTCCACACGGGGCTGCTAGCCTGTACTGTTGATATTATGAATCCAGATAAAATACCAAACCATATTTTATGGGGAGAGGTCCTTCTATTTCTTTTCATCTTGAGTATCCTTAGACAACATAAGTGAGGTTTAATAAAACACCATGGGTATAGAAGTGATTAAGCTTCAATCCTGAATTCATAGTCTGTCCTGCAGCTCTATCCAGCTCACTTTTACCCCAGTCAACCAATTCGTAGCCTATGCCCACTTGCCAATGTTCGTTAAATGCTTTTTGTACACCAACGCCTAAAGTGTACGTGAATGCAATTTGAGTATGGTTGTTGAAATTGGGATTGGAAAGTGCTTCAAAAATTAGTGGCGTATTCGAAAAATCATAGGCGCGATTAAAGCCAACCCCCAAACTTCCGCTCACCCAGGGTATGAGCCAATATCTCTTATCAAGAAGAAGCTTTCCTTTCGCAGTAATCCGGCTATGCCGAACTTTGTATTGGTAGCTGTGGTTATCAAACTGTGGGTCCGCATCATCCCAAATAACACCCTGCAGTTTGCTATTGTCAGTGGTTGCAACAGCCAAACCCAACTGAGCCAACCATTGGGAAAATAATATTTTTTGTATCCCAATAAAAAGCTCGCCGTTAGCGAGGGTATTTGTTGCTTTTCTAGCCACATACGTTTTTTCAATTTCCGGCGCAAGAAAAAACGTTTGAATCTCACCACCTCTTGCCCAGATAGGACCTGCACTAATAGAACCTACCCAAGCCCATCCTTTAGAAGGTGAGCCCATGGTTCCCGCTAAAGTGTACCCACTCAGAAAACTTGCTATTGCCATAGAGATAAAGAAACGACTCTTCATAAGGGCTCCTTGCATAATAAAAATGAGTCACTGGATTACCAAAAGCCAACAGTAACCGATTTAAATGGCAGTCCGGCGACTATTCTAATACACAGAACCAGTCTTAAATAGAGTAAAACAATAAAATAAAACAATGCGGAAAAGAAAGGAAAACTATGAAAAGGCGATTGCCGACAATATTTCCATTCATGGCTAATCACAAGCAACCTTTTTTGAATTTTAACGGATGGTCAATTTCCAAATCAACTCTTAATCTTTAGAACCCAAAATTAGTAGCTGACTTATTCATGTCGTCCATTTATTTTATATTAGTGAACTTTTTCTTGGCAAAATGCTCTTAAATATTAAATAACCAAAGTACATATTAAGGCGTTAGCATAATTATCGCTCGTATTTAGAGTATTGATTATCTGGTTATTGAATGAATTGAAATTGCCCTTGCCCAAGTAAAAGAAACGATATCCACATTCAATAGGTATCAGATTGAAGACATCACTAATTCTAATGCCTATTCCTGCCATAGCACTAAAATTAGTTATCTCACGCCCTACAAAAATATTGTTAGGAATTGTGATGCCACCATCTAGTGATTGTTCATTAAAATTGTTTGTGCTCATGAAATTTGGGCCAAAACCAATATCCAAAGTCAAATTGAAATTATCGTTTCGAGAATTCTTCATGATACCTTTTACAGAAGCATATATTGGTATATTAGTTACAGAATAACTATAGGCAAGATTAGTAAATAATTGTTCTTGTGTGATCGCTCCACTTACAGTTGTTCGTCCAAAATAAAAAGCATTTACACCGTAGGTAAGATCAAAACGACTATTATCAATTCCAGTAAAACTAACACCTAATCCGAAAAGAGCATTGGAACTATTTTTCTTGTTTACTGAATAATGGTCACCAATTAAATCAACGATATAAATATCTTGTGCACGCCCTGGAGAGGCTATAAATCCTCCACCATGAATGGAAACTATTGGCAGGAAGGATCTTGGTTTAATTGGTGATTTATCTTGCCTTGATAAAGGATTATTGTTTGCCATAGATTGGGGAGAAGAATCTATTGATAAGTGGCCTTTGGGTTGAGGCAACGCTGATGCTAAATTTGTTGATATGCTTATTCCACATACTAACAATAGTATAATTTTTCTGCCTATTTTATGTACAAAAGACATCATCTCCCCCAGCTCCTTACTTCAACTATTTTAATCCCGTGGGATAGAGTAATTCCCTTTTCTGCAAAATATGTGAACAAAAGTGCACTCGCTTTTTAAGTATGTTCTCATTAAGAGTCTGATTTAAAATCAGTGACTACCGCTTGCACTAAATAAATTGTATCTGCCCGCATCTCCACTTAAAGGGCTACCCTCTTCCCAATTAGAACCACCATTAGCTGTCTCAAAAACAATTGGTTGGCGGGGATTGGCTAAATCTGCTCGACCAACTGCAAAACACAAGACGCCTGAAGGATAACAAAACAAACCATTGAATCCAATCGATGTTCCTGGTGGATTAGGAGGTGGGACAAGTGTTGGGCTACTCCACGTTCTTCCTCCATTTTTCGTCGAATAACTGAGAGCAAAATCAACTGTAGCACTGGAAGCAGAACCAACTGCAGTACACTGAGTTCCTGAATCAGAACATCCGAGGCCGACTAATTCGACAGTAGGGAGCGAATTCGTAGGTAACTGAAATGGTGCTGATTTGGTCCAAGTTACTCCTGAGTTTTCTGATGTGTAAGCAATTAAGTTCAAATCATCAAGGGTTTTACCAACAGACGCACAGTTTTTTCCTGAAGTAGAACAAGAAACACGAAATAAAACCGCCTGTTCAATTGGATCAATGCCTGATGAGGTAAACCAGGTTTGCCCCTCATCTAGGCTATAATAAGCTACTGCTGAGAGAGGAACAAATGACAAACCCACAGCAGTGCAAGTACTTAATGAACTTGAGCACGAAACGCCTTGCATACTACCTGTTGCACCTGCAGGAACTGTTGAAGCGAGCCATGTTCTACCTGAGTTTTTAGAAAAATAAGCGATAGGACGTCCTGTAGTGAGGGATTGTCCAACAGCTGCACATTTTACCCCATCACTTGAACACGAAACACCAATCAATATTTCATTGGCAGTTGATAAGGGGATCACAGATGGTAGCCAATTAATTCCACCGTCACTCGTTGACCAAGCAAAGGATTGATTTGTTCCTCCAATAAAGATATTGCCTACGGTGGAACAAACAAGTCCTGACTTTGAGCAAGAAATAGAATTCGCTTTATTATTTGTTGCCCCAGCCGGAACAGTTAAAAAGAGAGGACCTTGCCATGTGGCTCCAAAATCAGTAGAGCGATAGAAAATCGGACTAATAATTCCTCCACTTTCATAAGTGCCCACAGTAAAAAGAAAATTATCTATATGAACATAATAATTCTGACAAGACAAAGCCCCAGCCCCATTTAAACACAGAACAACTTGTACAGTTCCTGATGGTCCTGATATAGATATTTGAGCGGTTTGCCTATCACTTACGGTAAATAAACAATAACCATTGGTATTTAACTGACAATCTCTTCCAAGTCCGGTGAGTTGATATCCTGGTGTCCTAACAGAAATACCAGCATTAGGATAGGTGTGATTTGGAATGGTTGTGTTAATAGTTAATACGGAACCAGTAGCCAAAACATTAAACAATAAACCTGCTGCAAAGATGGGATTACCAGTAAGAGAAAGTAGCAAAAATAAAATTTTTGGTAAAGTCCGTTTCATATATTAAATTTCGCAAATAAAATAATAAATAGGTCCATATTTAAGGAATTAGTTACTTATTAAAATGGAAAAACTAAATAATCCCTTGCAAATCATAATTTTATACAAAAAATAATTTAACTATAAAATTTTGAATTGTTTGACATTTTAACATGTCAAACAATTTTAGAAAGTGCTTATCAGTAGAATTATTTTTTTGAGTAGTTATCTATAAATTAATTTGTATGGAGCCATGCATTAATGCTTGGCCAAGAATATATGACCTACAAAAATAAAGACAAGAATTATAGAGTGATGTACTGAAATCAATTAGAACAGTCAACTGCACTTGATGTAGCAGGTTTGTCATAATGTGCCGACTGTTTGGATTGCTCCCCAAAGAATGTTTGAGCCCGATCTAAATAATGTACTACTTGTGAGAAGTGTGCCGGACTACGTTTAATAGTAGCTAAAAGATTGATTAACTGCTTGCGTTTTTCAGAAAAACCTAAATACCGGGAATTTGTCTGGTTTTCTGTAACAGGTGCATTGATGAAATCTACCACTTGTTTGCGGGTAGGGCCTGGGGTTGGATCATCACAAAACTTTATAATTTTTGAAGAGTTGTTTTCCGCATTAAAACCATAATGCCATAATCTTTTAAAAAATTTAATCAACCCAAAATAAAATGTTTGCACACTGGAGCTCAAATCCTGTTCCACTTCCGCTTCTTTGGCAGCACTAACCAGTCGTTGCTTTACTCCTTTATCCTCACAATCCCTGGTTAATAGTTCACACCCTCTTTTTACTACAGAATAATATTTATTCTGGCCCCAATACATTAATAAATTAATTTCAGTCTGTGGGAAACTAGTATCCTTCCTGGTCAACTGTTTTCCATAATAAAACGCCATGTCACTTAAAATCTGCCGATCTAATAACTGCGGTTTTTTTATCATTTCAGCCTCCAACACATCGTATATCACTGCGGACACATCGCGTTGAGGAAAAAGCCTCAATAATTGACTGACTGGCCTAATATAATCTGGCACTCCTTGAAAGGAATTAAAATAATCCTGTAGTAACCGGTACAATTCGTTCTTCTGACCGGTATAACTTAGCAAATAAGCACATAGGACAGGTGACCTCTTCTGTTTATCCCTTTTATTCCAGGTTTGCTTAATAAAATGGCTCCAGTCCAGCAGGGCATGATGATCCTTTAATTCCTTTTGTAAAAAAACCGGATCATCAAACCAGGAACCCTTAAAAAACAAAGACTTTCCATAAAGTTCTCTGACTCCTTTAGGCATCCATAATTTATCCACCATCCTGACTAAAAAAGGTTCTGTGAATGACAATCGGGTTATTGCGCGATTCAACGTTCTTCGCGTATAAAATAGTGACGTTATCCCCAAATTGGCGCATCTAAAGATGAGCTCACCTAAAACACGATGCCCAATATCATGCTTATTATCAAAAGGACGTTTCTTGCTTAAATGCCTGCTTACAAAACAGGCTAATTCTTTTAACTCCTTGCCTTGCCAGGCCTGAGTAGAACCGGGATTAAAATCATTTTCAGAAAAAAGGCGGCTATGTTGATTAGCCAAAATATGCAATGCCAATTTATACTGCGCATTTTGCTCCCAATAAGACGTTTTATTTAACTGGGCAAAAAGGGAGACTATATGCTGCTTATTAAAAAACTGGCTTACTTTGCCAATTTCTGGATTACTTACCCTCTGGACTGAGTTATGAGTCCTATCACCAAGAAACTCCTTTAACACTAATGCAGCGCAAGCTTCAGAAGTTATTAAACGATCCAGAACCGCATTACAGATTTTCTCTTGCTTCTTATCCTGAGAAACTTCTTTAGTAATAAAAGTCAAGGCATTACTTAGAAGGTCTGGTTTTTTATATTTTTTACCATAGTAAGCAAACCGTAGTAAACCTTCTGAAAACCAGGATTTATCATAGTAATTAACCAAATAATCTGCCAAACAAATATCAGCACCTTGATGCTCCAAAAATCTCTGAAAATCAGACTCATATAAGCCATTCAGCAAAATAGAACGCTTTGAATCTCGATTTAAAATATAATGAAAAAGCTCAAGTGCATTGGTTTTATTTCTTATGGATCCTAATAATTCAAATACGGTTTCATCATCAATATGATCAAGTAATGGATATAAAACACTCGCAGGGATTTCTCCTGGAGCCTCTTGTATTTCTTTTAATAATTTATTATTCAACCATATACGTTTATTGGCATCAGAACAAATGGGGTCACATTGATATAAAACCCCTATCGAGTTTTCGAATAATACCTTGCGGAACAACAACTGCAATCCAAAAGAGGAATTTTCCAAATCACTTTTGGACAAACCACCCAAGACCCATGCCGCAGCATTTTTATTTATTTCACTCTCGCTTCTTAGGTAACTCTCTTGAGTCAAATACCCTAGAATCAAACCCTCTTGATCATACAAAGGCTCATTGATATCCAGAGAGCCTGTTCGGGTTAATAATACGATTTCTTCATTCACAAAAGTCATTGCAACATTAGACTCATTCAGAAGTCCAATCTTCTTCCCAGCAGAGTTATATAAAAAAATTTCTTTTTTCCTGTCTAATCTTTTGGGTAATTTATCAATTAAATGAAAATCTTGTTTTAACCAGTGAAGTAACCCATCCTTGGCTTGGGCTTCAGTATTCCCCTTAATAAAAAACCGGGAATAAACATGATTTATCGCTTTAAGGGATAAATCGGAACGTAAGTTAGGATAATTTAAGATGTAATAATGATATAACGCATCTAATCCGTTATTCTTTACCTCATTTCCTTCTTTGTTCGCCTCCAGTAAGCATTCCATTTGATGGAGCAAAGCGCTTATACTGCTCTCGACTCTAAACTGTAATAAGCTGTATTTTTTATCCAGCCAAAATGATTGCGTTTCCGGATGAGTAAGCAGATTACGCTCAATCTGAGCCATATGCTCATTGATTTCATCAAAGTACGGAGCATGCTCTTTAAAACACAGGTCTTTCCTATAGTCCATCTGATTCAACGTTAAGGTATACAAGCCATATCTTTCAATTAATTGTTTTAAAACCTTAGGTGTACAAACCTCAACAAATTGCGGCATGGATAACAATAAAGCGATTGGAGAACTGGCTAACGGCTCCTTTCCTGAATTGCATGATTTAGCCATCAGATCGGATGCCAATTGATATAACTGAGCAGTATCAAAAAGACAGGGATCCAACTGGTTAATCTTAGCTCTTATTTTAACCAAGAAGTCCTGGTTTAAATCTGAAAACACAGAACATAGCTTGGTAAGCAAGTTTTTACAGTGCTGCTTCTCTTCCCCAGTCGTTTTGTTATATTCCGCTAAACAATAATCAATGATCAAAAGCACTGTTTCCTGACTTAATTCCTGAAAAAACTCCTTTTGTTTGTCTAATTCCGAATTCTTTAATAAATCATGCAGGAGCAGCATGACTAAATGGCTTTCAGGAGAAAATAAATCTCTTTTTAATTCATACTGATAAAAATCAAATACAGCCCGCATGGCTTGTAAATGTATTGAAAAGGGATACTGGGCAAGACAGGCTCTAGCCTCATTTAATCTATCAATTGCCTTCACAGATGGAGTCAAAGTCAACAACAATCGAATTGAGAGAGCATTGATAGATTCACTGATTAATGAATCAAGAAAACGGGTTAACCATCCTGCCAAATCAGGTTGACGCAAAAATTGAACCAAATGGTTTCTATTGACCAAGTCCAAGTCATGTGTGTTTTTAACTAAAAAGGTTTCAATTAAAACATTTAAATCGGTGTCTTTAGCCAGGTAAGAAAAAGCTAACAAATTGCGTTCATCGGCTTGTTCCAATATCTGAATTAAATCCCTGGCTCCTCGTTCTTTCAACGCGATAATGACAGGTTTTGCATCACTATAATAATTCAATTGCTCCGTACATCTCTCTGCCAATTGATTATCAACAATGGTTTCGGTCTCTCTTATTGAATCTAATACGGTCGACAACTGCTCTAATAACTCTTGGTGCAGCGGATTAGGAACATAAGGCAAAACAATTGCAAGAACAGATAACGAAGTGGGTAATCTAAAGGGGACAGGACTATTAAGCGGCAATTGATTTTTCTGAGGCGGGATTTTTTGACAAAAAAGTTCTGTTAAATCATGAGCATCTTCTTTAAAGTGACTTAACAACAAAGGTTTCAAGTCGGGAATGGGGAGCTGTTGAATTTGCCCTTTTATTATACTTATTAACTGCTTCATTACGACACTTCCCTAACATCCTAAAATAATCCTTTCCCTAATGGGGGTTTAAAAGGATAATGTTTTTACTATACCCTTAAACCATTGATTTGAAAACTTTAGGATACCAAATGACGATCTGGGTTGATGCTGATGCTTGCCCGAAAATGATAAAAGAAATCCTCTTTCGTGCTGCTATACGAGCCAATACCAACCTTATCCTGGTAGCTAATTGCTATCTTAATTATCCAAATTCACCATTTATTAGTTCTGTTCTTGTAGAAAAAGGCTATGATCGTGCAGATCATTATATTACGAGTCATATGAAAGCAAAAGATTTGGTGATTACAGCAGATATCCCTTTGGCTGCGGAAGTAATAGTTAAGCAAGGGTTAGCAATTAGCCCAAGAGGAGAGCTATTTACAGCAAATAATATCAAACAGCGTCTTACTCTGAGGGATATCAATGAACAATTGCGTTCAACTGGAGAACGCACAGGAGGCCCCTCTACTTTAAGTGCGAAAGAAAAAACCAATTTTGCCAATGCCCTGGATCGTTGGCTTGCAAAAAACAAATAAAAATACCAATTAAAACACATATTGACTTTAATTTGACAAAATCGGTTGCTACTCCTAAATTTTAAGTACATCCTAAATGGACTTAAAACATGAAACGATTCATGTTCATTCTTTTGATGTTTTTAAATTTTTACACCTTTGGAAAACCTCTTCTTATTGGTGTTCCGGAATTTGCGCCCCCATTCGTATCAAGATCTGGAGGAGGAGGAGAGATATATTTTGGATTCAACATCGAGTTGATGAATTCCATTTGCAAGATCATTGAAATGGAATGCCAATACAAGGGCATGAATATTCAACAGCTATATACCAATCTTAACGAAGGAAAGGTTGATATCATGCTGGCACCTACTCCAATCGTATCAACCACTGACACTAATTATATATTCAGCCTTCCCTATTTACCGAGCAATGCACAGGTGATAGCTCTGAAAGCTAACAGCGACATCAATAGCTTAGCAGATCTGAAAGGTAAAAAAGTGGGCACTTTAAAATACACGTTGTATGGTAGCCTCCTTGCAGAACATTTCCAGGATTATTTTGACCTGGTAGAATTTTCCAAACTCCCTGATATGGCTATTGCATTGTCAAACCAGAAAATAGAAGCCATAGTTCTTAATGCAAATGCAGCGAAATATGCGATGAGCAACTCCTTGACCGAGTTAAAATTGGTGGGAGATTCAATCCCTATAGGTAATGGTTATGGAATACTGGCCCTCAAAAATAAAGCACCTCTCATTATGAAAATCAATCAGGCTTTATTGCAAATCGAGAAAGACGGAACCTATGTCAAAATCTATAATACCTATTTTAGTAATTAGGGTCTTGTCCGGGACGATTGACTAGCCATTTCAAAAAAACCGAAACTGGATTCAACTCCAGGATTCAGGTTAAACTAATGCCAATTGAACCGCTCTCTCATAAAAATTGATCTTCAATGTATGAGATAAAGTTCAAAAGAGTCGAGTTCAAGTTATGAATAAAGGTACAATCCAAATTAATCTGCAGGATATGACATGCAAGAACGTTTTGATACATCAACTATCACTAATCTTCACAAAACGAGCATCATACATTGGAAAACCAATGGTATAGAGTATCAACATAAACAATTCCTTCAACTTGTAGAAGAAAATCATGCTTTTAATTTCCAATTATGGCATGCAGAAGACAAGGCACGTCGAGATGATATGGGCTTCGAATTTGTTTACCAAGCCAAAAGAGAAATAGATGCCTACAATCAGCAAAGAAATAACCGTATGGAAGCCATGGATGAATGGCTTTATAAAAAATTACAACCTGAAAGCCATACTAATTGCCCTGTCAATTCCGAGTCGCCTGGGATGATTATTGACAGATTATCTATTTTATCACTGAAATCCTATCATATGGACTTGCAAACAAAACGCCAGGATGTGAGCGAAGAACATAAAATGGCCTGCGCACAAAAACTGGAAATCATACAACAGCAGTTAAATCAATTGGCTTTGTGTCTTGATGAATTACTTGATGAGGTACGAGCTAAAACGCGCACGTTCAGAGTCTACCATCAATTTAAGATGTATAACGATCCTAAGCTAAACCCAGAATTGTACTGTTCTGACTAGGTATTAATTGATTTAATGCTGACTCGCTTTTGGAGTGGGGAATTGCAGGAGAATTAGATTGATTTTTTTTAGTTTTGGTTTCAAATATACCGAATAAAGATAGAGAATCCGCACGCCCTGGGGAATCAGTCCGGCACTTTGCATATTGGATTGATTCCCTTTGTTCTTCGGTTTTCTGAATAACTTCCTTCGTTATCTCCGGGTTAACCGACGTTTCTTTACTGTCATCCGTCAGCTTAGCCTGCTGGGCTAAGGGGGTTCTCCCCAATCCTTTGGCTAAAGCTCTTAAAGCCAGAGTCACCCCAAACAATAAAGCACTAAAGGCTGATAATACATACATAACAGGAGTATCACGATAATGACCATCCTCACCCATTTCCTGTAATGAACTACCGGCAAAATCAACAAATTTTTGCCCTTTACCGAATCCGGAAAATAAGGAACGCAAAACCTCAAACCATTCTTGAAAGAAAAACTGTGGTGAAGGGTCTAAAGATAATCCATCATTTAGTAATGCATGAAACTCTTCAGGCTCCAACAGTTCAGCCTTATTAAGTTCATCATTAAGACTATTTTTCCATTCGATCAATCGCTCATATGGACGTTGCTTTTGAGTGTCCTGCTTCTTCTGATGCCAATAATTAGTCACCAAAGAATGGCTTGTGAAACCAAGAACCAGCACCAGACCTAAAATAATACTGGCGACAAGCAAAGCAGGGGGAAAAGAAATACCAACCAACACTAAAATAGAACCCACTAAAAACAAAACGCTTGCCAAAGCACCATAAGCGTATAATCCATTTTTCATCCCCAATAAAGCAGAGGACAAATAAGTGCGGTTCGATTGTTGAGATAGTAACTTACGCTTGTCATCAAATTGGTTTATTAAATTATAGACTAAACTTTTTAGTCTTTTGAGTTCTTCCCGATCAACTTTGCTTAGATCATGTTTTTCTTGCAAGAAGAGTAATCTGGCATAATGAGTTTCCAGTTCTTTAGTAATTAAAGCCAATTGACATTTGGTTTGGGTGATTAATAATCTCAACTGGAAATCATATTCCTCATAAATGCGTGTAATGACGCAAGCCACCGTATAAAAGACACAAATAAGAGCCATTGCTGTAAGCAGCTGCGGTGACAATACAGCCAGACCCAATACACCAACATAGAGATATAAACCATCAAGAAGCCCGCCTGCAGCAACAGCCCAGAATGCAAAATTACGAGTTGGCATGGTCTGGTATTTGATTCGCTTTAAATAAGAGAAGTATTCCTCATGAGATAAAGAAATTAATTTTTTTATCTCCATAAGAAGCGCTATATTCGCACTCATCATTGTTTTGCGATCTTCCAGCATGCTACGTATCCAAAATCTATTGGCTGCAGCAAATACCCCCAAAATCACTCCCATAGGAAGAATAAGAAATTTTGCATCCACCCCTCCAATTAAACTGAATGCAACAACAGCGCTTCTCCAGCCTTTGTAAGCATTTTTCAAGCCTTTCATGACATCACGAAAATAGGGCCAGGCATTAGCAATAAATTTTTTATAGGAATCTTCTTTTTCATTCTCAAATTGACAGGCTAAAAAAGAAAAGGTAACTAAAAATACAGACTCAACTGTAATCGTAATAAGGCCTGCCGGAGAATTTAAAAATTCATGCATTGCATCGTTATCATTAGGAGAGGCAAACAGATCAAAAAAATATTTGAACATGCTGTATGAAGAACTTAGAGAATCTAAAACAGCGTAGGCATAATAGATACTGCGACTTTTATCGAGTTCTTGAGCGAGAATTCGACTTTGCGCGTCGATACGTCCAGCAATTGCTAAAATGAAGACTAAATCAGTAGGCTTGGAAGCCTGATTTTCATCACTCGCTTGAGGCATGTATAGGTATGGGGCTATCAGCTAAGATTAGGCGCTATTGTATGCATAATTAGACTTGATGTCAATTAAGCTTTCATCCTGAATTAAAAAAATACAACAATGACCTCAAACCTTTCATCATAACACATCCTATAACTAAAATTATTAAAAAAAATAAAAAAAATTGTATTAAATTCTCTCTCAGACTGTGACTTATGCCTTAAACCTGCTACGATATTGCACCAAAATAAAACCCAATATGAGGATTAAATGAGATCAAAATTTGTTCTCTTTATGTTGATGTCACTACTGACAGGATCTCTTATGGCAAACAGTGAAGCTCAAATCTATGGCTATGTAGAGAAAGCCACATTAATCGATCAAAACCTCACTTTATCCGCAAAGCTTGATACAGGTGCTAAATCAGCATCATTACATGCCGTGAATATCACAGAAATTGAAAAAAAGGGCGTTCCTTATTTGCGCTTTACCGTTCCAACTAAAACCGGCGATTACTCCTTTGAAGGAGAGTACGTAGGTAAAGTAAAAATTAAAGTAAGGTCGAGTGAAGCCAATCCGGGATTGTTAAGAACAACACCAATAAAGAGACCCGTTGTCTTACTTAATATCAAACTTGGTGATAAAGTCAGAACAATTAAAGTCAACTTAACCAACAGGAAACGATTCCTCTACCCCTTATTGTTGGGAAGAGATGCCATTATTGATTTTAATGGAGCCGTTGACCCTGCCCTTACTTTCACAACTAAATCCAAGAGCCCAGTGAACAATGAAAAATAACAAACGTCATGTTTATGGTTTGATCCTCACTCTAATGGTTTTAGGATCAAGTATTTTTTTATACAGACATATCGTTCTGGATGTCCCTCTGACCGATACTGAAACGATCAATAGCTGGATGGTTGAATCCAATCTGCGTTTTAGCGCTGATAAAAATACACCGATAAAGGCAAGTTTTAATATCCCTTACCTGCCTCCCAATTTTGCTATACTCGATGAATATTTTGTATCCAGAAATTATGGTGTCACAACCAATTTAAACGGTTCTAACAGAGAAACCGTATGGTCTATAAGGCGTGGTAATGGTCCTCAATCACTTTATTATAGAGCAATCTTCCGTCAAACGGACAGTGATGAGTCTTCTTTACCAAAACCTTCAGTAATCAAATCACAACCTTTGAATGATAGTCAAAAATCAGCCGTTGAAACGATTACCAATCAAGTGAGATCCACATCGGCGGACATTCAAACATTTGCTCAAAGTACGATTAAAGAGTTAAACAAAAAAGATGGTAATGCGAAGCTTTTAGTTGGGAACGAGTTCAATGATGAAAATATTATCAATGCCACTATTTTGATTCTCAATCAATCAAAGATTCCAGCCATTCGAGTCCAGGGGATTTATCTAAACCAACAAAAAAAGGCCGATTTGAAATCCTTGCTCGCCGTTTTTAACGGAAAAAACTGGATTTACATTAATCCCAAAACAGGCAGTGCCGGTTTGCCAAAAGAGTTTCTTATTTGGCAATATGGGAACGGTCCTCTATTTAATGTTGTCGGTGGCAATAGAGCCCAGTTTTCATTAACTGTATCACCAACACCTATTAATGCCTTAAGTGTAGCCAAATCGCGGGGAGTAGCAGACTCTCAACTTTTACGCTTCTCCCTACTCCAGCTCCCTGTCAATGTACAAGGGATCTATAAAATTTTGTTAACTGTTCCTATTGGAGCATTCATCATTTTAATACTACGAAATTTTATAGGCATTAAAACTTTTGGTACGTTTATGCCCGTCTTGATTGCACTCGCCTTTAGAGAGACTCACGTAGCGTGGGGTATTACTTTATTCGTCATTATTATTTCTTTCGGACTATTAGCCCGTTTTTATCTGGATCAATTAAGGCTGCTATTAGTCCCAAGGCTTGCAGCCATTCTCACTGTAGTGATTCTGTTAATGATCTTTATTAGTGTTCTATGCCAAAATCTTAGTCTGGATACCGGAATGTCTGTCGCATTATTCCCTATGGTCATCTTAACCATGACTATCGAACGCATGTGCATCACGTGGGATGAGCGAGGAGCTTCCGAAGCAATAAAATCAGGGATTGGCAGTCTTGCCGCAGCAGTTATTTCTTACGGAGCAATGAGTTATGAACCCCTGCAATATTTGGTCTTTGCTTTTCCGGAATTACTTCTGGTGCTTTTGTCCTTGATTTTATGGTTTGGTCAATATCGCGGCTATCGTTTAGTCGAGTTAAAACGCTTTAAATCACTTGCGAGTGCGATAGAATGATTAACCTGTTTAGACGCCTGAAAAATCATGGGGTTTTAAGCATTAACCAGCGGAATACGGATTTTGTATTGCGATACAATCCAAGAAAGTTATTCCCTTTGGTTGATGACAAGCTCAAAACAAAAAAGTTGGCCTTAAAAGCGGGAATTGCAGTTCCTGCCTTATATGACATCATTGAAACTGAGCAACAAATCAAATCAATAGAAACCCGATTTGCGAGTTATAATGATTTTGTGGTAAAACCGGCCAGAGGCTCTGGTGGTGATGGAATACTGGTATTCAAGGATAAAGTTTACGGTCGATATCGACAAATTAATGGTAAGCTTACCACCGTGCAGGAGCTGAGTTACCATTTATCTTGCTTGCTATCTGGGGCTTATAGTCTTGGCGGGTCTTCAGATTATGCCATCATTGAAAAACGAGTTGTTGTCGACCCCGTGTTTGCAGAAGTCAGTTATGAAGGCATACCCGATATCCGTATTATTACTTTACTAGGTTATCCGGCAATGGCCATGGTAAGACTTCCCACTCGCCTCTCCGGGGGAAAAGCCAACTTACATCAAGGAGCAATTGGCGTTGGGGTTGATCTTGCAACAGGAAAAACGCTTGGCGGCGTGTTTCAAAATGACACCATAGACTATCATCCGGACACGTTAAATCCCATCGTAGGCATCGAAGTTCCTTATTGGAATCAAATTCTTGAAATAGCCTCCAGTTGCTATGAACTAACTGGTTTGGGTTATCTAGGTGTTGATATTGTACTTGATAAAGAACATGGCCCATTAATGCTGGAATTGAATGCCAGACCAGGATTAAATATACAAATAGCCAACCGTGAGGGCGGGCTTAAGCGTTATAGAACGATTGAAGCCCGTTTTAAAGAAAGTGGAAAAGAATCTACGCTGGATAAAGTGAGTTTTTGCCGCAAGGAATTTGCACGCTAAAGTGCGGGTGAAACAGAGTAATCGGGTTCTTTATCCATAGATAAATTATTCCGCTCCTTTAAAAAGCGGCGACGAGCAAATAGCCAATCGATCTTTTCATCCAATTCAACGCGTTCTTTTTTAGACTGAATTTTTACCAGATCCTCTTGAATCTTGTTCCAATATAATCCTCTTACATCGTATCCGTTTGCAGATCGCCGTAGTGCAGGGCGCAAGCAATTTTCATCAATTTTTTTTGTCATCTCTTCCCGCTGTCTTAATAATTGCTCCAAAATCAGTTTTTCAGCATGGATACTTTCTTGAAATCGCTTCAACCCAACTCGACGAAGTTCCTGTTCAAACTCTCGTTTTACAGATTCAAAGGTAGTCTGAGCAGGCATTCGACCCAAAACCATCTTTGACAAGTCAAGAGTCGAAGGGCAGCCAATTGCACGCAACCATAATCTTCCAAACATGCACTCTCCATTCAAATCATAAATTAAGTTTCATTATTGCAAAATAAATACATTTGGCAAATAAATAGGCTAACAATTTTTAAAACATAAGTTTTAATTTGACTCATAATGAAATATAATAAAACAATGGGTGGTTTTAATTGTGCAATTAATAGAGTCTCCCTCCTTTCTGTATATGAAAACGAGAGAATTTTATTTTGTTTAAAATCCATCTTTAGTGCAAATCATTAACAGAGCAATACCATACTGACACGCTGGCATACCAAATTTGTTAGGGAGATTTCTTATGCGGTCTAAATTTTTTTCATTTTTCACACGCGCATCAAGACCGATGAAAGCTACCCCTCCTAAAACTTGGTTTGAAACGCAATTAAAAAACAGTGGCCTCGATAAAAAATTTCAGATAGATGAGTTGAGAGAAACTCAGTCTTCCGTCAGAGTATTTGCCAATCAGAAATATCTTCCCGACACTGAAACGATTAATGGGGCGTTAACTAAAATAGCGGCCATTGATGTATCAGGAGATAAAAGTGGGTATTTTCAAAATGGATTACCTTTCCCAAATGAAGCAGGATATTTCGAGAAAATCCCTGTAGGGCATCCTGAATTATTATCTCCCATAGAAAGGTTAACAGGCAGTAAGAAAGTTGTTTCTTCGCACAGCCTGGTCACCGCCTCCGGAGGTTATCCACTAACTAATCCATTATTACCCTATCGAAAACCAATAAAAGTGAGTATTTTTTCTTTAGCAGGCCCTTCTTTTGAAAATAATTACCTCCATTATCGTTTATTTCTATTAGATCCTGTGCAAAAGATAATTGATTCACCACTCTTTAGCCATTTGTATGATGGTTTACCTATTCAGTTTGATGATGCTAAAAAAGAGTTGGGTGAGTATGACACCAACAAGGTGATGGCTCGCATTCGTTTGGGGTTTCCTTATCTGGCAAGGTTTTCATCAGGTGGTTTTTATCCCAGCTTTAGCAAGTCCAATGCTATTATCTTCCTAACTGAAGCTTATTTTCGCTATCAGCTAGAAGACGTTTCATTACTGTTGGCATCAGTAAATCAAACAGCAAAAGAAACTGGAAAAGCGGCCTTGCTTAAAGCCACTGCAGTTGGAATGGGTTTTTTTGCAAAAATTGATTGCGGTTATGATATACAACACATGATTTTTCCTTATTATTTAAGAGCTTATAAAAAACTGTTAACTGAACACAAATTTCCATGGATAGCAAAAATTGAATTTCCTATTTTTAATGAAACTCAACAAGAACAGTTTGATTCAATTTTTGAAGACTATGATGGCCCTACCAAAGTGTATCAAAGCACACGCGATGTTCTGGAATTTCGTGAAGAAGAGATTGAAAAATACTTGCCTGCCGCGATTAATCCATCAGATGCGTTTGCTCTAACTGGAAATGAATGGGGATATGGTAGCGTTGAATCAATGATTGGAAATAATAGCTCTATCCGCTTTGACCAAGTACATCATATGAATCCGCTTATTTTAGAGCCATCTCATCATGTTGAAGCACAAATAAATAAGGATCATGGCGTTGAACTGACAGCCCATTCTATGCCACAACCCTCATCAAGCATTAAACCCTAGGGGATGATGGAGATTCCTTTACATAATAAGTTACGGCGTCTGCAAGATACTTATCTCCCTCAAATCGCATCAACAAATTTTTAAGAGGGGTATCTTCATATACTTCTTTACAAAGCTTGGCAAACTCTTCTTCACAATCATTTATCAATAACCATTCCAAAGTGCTTTTTTCCGAGCTGAAATCGCTGAGTTTCATAGTCTCCGGAACTTTGGGGTTAAAATCCTTCATCGCATTGGGAACCAATCCCCCATCAAGGTATTTTTCCCTATATTTTGGGCAAGTAGACGCAATTATTTGCTCAAATGAGACACTGTCGACAACCAGTTCTTCTTTTTCCCCATCATGATCACCACATGCTATTCCTACTTCAGACTTTAAAGTAAGAAGGGAAGTTGAACTTCCATAAAATTTATGGACCCATGCTTGCTTGGTTAATTCGGGATAGGTTTCCAGGAATTTTCGTAAATCCTCTGTAGAAGCACAGGCACCCCATCCAAATGGATTCAGATTAAATTTCTGGTATCTTTCCACATCGGTAATACGGACCTTTTCCAGCTTATCGCTTTCAACACGTTGTGGCAAACCACCTAATTTGTGTAAATGATCTAAACTACGTCCATCCGCTCGAACCAATATTTTTTTAGTCTGTAATTCCTTGATTTTAAATCCAACCAGAGGATCACTTAAATTAGAAATACTGGTTTCAAATTTAAGTAACGCATTGTGAAATTTGGAAAAAAATTTTAATCTGTTCATTGCTTAATCTCTGAGGAATGATAGGTAACCTAAAAAACTTCAGAAATAAGAATAAGTGATTTAAAAACCTCGGAGAGTTTTTTAGGTTAGCAAAAAAAATTATACACACCAATTATTAACTAAAAATTAAGCAACATCTCTATTGCAAAAAAAAATGACTTATTTTGGTAAAAAATTACTTATAAACCGCCAGCATGGCGAATAAATAATCGCTTAATCGGGGTCAATTCATTGCATGCTCGCAATCCGAGGCTGCGTAATGAGGTAATAGGGGATGCTGAGGTTCCAAATAATCTTTTAAATCCTTCCATAAGTAAAACAATTTGCCAAACAGAATGCTTTCGTTCTCTTTGGTAAGCCCTCAATATTTTATTTGAGGTCAATTCTCTTCTACTCATTTCCAGACAGTTTAACCAGCTTTTCACATCAGCCAGGCCAACATTTAGCCCAAGGCCTGCTAAGGGATGAATAGTATGAGCTGCATCACCCAGCAGTAACCAGCGATATCCTATATATTGCTTGACATGTCTCATTTGTAAAGGAAATTGATGACGACGACTTATCACCTTTATTTGCCCTAGCTGACTTCCAAATGCTTTAGTCAATTCCCTGCTAAATTCATTATCATCAAGTAATTTCAAGCGCATTGCGTTATCAGGATGAGTTGACCATACGATAGAACATTGATTGGGATTAGATAATGGCAAAAACGCCAACGGCCCATCAGGATTAAATACTTGAAAAGCAGTATTTCGATGCGATTTCTCACTATTTATGGTCGCAACTATCGCTTGTTGCTCATACGACCAACTGGTTAAATCCACCTTGAGCTTATGACGCATTGGGGAGTTAGCTCCATCAGCTATCATCAATAACTGTCCTTCCCAGGAAGTATCTTGGCTAGAAATTTTGATACTCTGCTCTAAATTAAACACCTCATCTATTGCACTTTGAGGAAATAAACTAATGTTAGATTCCAATGATATTTGGCGCAAAAGAGCTTGTTTTAAGATAGATTCTTCAATAATTGCCCCTAAATTTGGCTCAGCAATACTACGAGAATCAAAGTCAATATAAGCTCCACTCAGACCATCCCAGACATGCATTTTATTATAAGGAGCGACGCGAGAATCATCCAGGTGTTGCCACACGCCTAATTCACTTAGTAGCATTTTTGATGCTTTATTGATGGCATAAACACGCAAGTCACTACTGTCTGTATTGACCATCAATGTTCCTGCATCGATAACAGCGACGGTATAATGACGTTGAGCCATGGCTAAGGCTGCAGTCAGACCTACAACTCCACCTCCAATAACAAGCACATCAAAATGTTGGATCATTGAAGTTCCCCTGCGCTCAATGCAATTTCACAAACCAAATCAGGAGTAATTCCGCCAAAACCACGGGCATATCGTGCTAATAAATTTTTTAATGCCGGCATATTATCCAGTGCCAGCAACCCAAGGTTACGCGCTATTCCCATACCGGGTAAACGACTGGTAAACAGATGTATCAAACCGTCTGTTAGCCAGGTGATCATTTGTTGATCATGTGCTCGTAATTTCAAATAATGCTCTAACATCTGTGGGTTTAATCCCTTTTGGCTAATGCATTGTGCCAAAGTCGCAACGTCTCTTAAACCCAAGTTAAACCCCTGACCCGCAACAGGATGCAAAGTGTGGGCAGCATTACCTACAAAAACAACCGGCCATTTGGTTTGCTGGGGCATTAAAACTTGCTTCAGGGGATAAGAGTATCGCCTTCCCACTTTAGCAAATCGTCCTAGCCTATACCCAAAGGCCGTTTGCAGCTCGCGCAAAAAATCATCATCAGTCAACATCATTAAGCGTTTTGTCTCTTTTGGCTTTGATGCCCACACCAATGACATTTTGTCATCCATCATAGGCAATAACGCAAGAGGACCGTTAGGAGTAAACCGCTCAAAAGCACGATTACCATGTGGTTTTACCAAACCCACATTGGCGACAATGGCCTCTTGATCATAATCTTTTATTTTGACTGGCAGATTACAAAGGTGGCGTGTCATCGATTCCGTACCATCAGCCGCGACAATTAATTGAGCCCGGATAGAAATCATATCGGCACCATTAGTGACCGTAGCAATAGAATTGTTAAAATCGATGGATTTTAAAACAGCTGGTGCTAACAAGTACTCTTTATTGATTAGAATACTCAAAGCTCTATTAATGTATTGCATTTCTACTACATAGCCCAGAGGGCTATTTTTCTCGCCATGCAAACGAGAAACCCCAAAACGATGCTGATCAGAGACATGAATCATATAAATTGGCGTTGTATATTCCTTGAGAGTCTCCCAAACTCCCAACATTGCCAGTATACGTTGACTTGCAGGTGATAACGCCAATGAGCGAGCATCAAAATCAGGGTTTACCTTGTCACTGTATGGCCTGGATTCTACTAACGTGACAGTGAAACCTAAACCCTGCAGAGCCAGGGATAAGCTTGCACCAGTCAAACCACCGCCAATAATCAGTATATCAGTCTCTTTATTCGCCACGCATTAAAGCCTCAATATCATCTACATTAACAGGCAAGGCACCAGTCAATACCTCACATCCTGTTCTGCTTACCAGAATATCATCTTCTATACGCACACCGATATCCCACCATCGTTTGTCAACACCTTCCATCCCTGCACTGATATACAGTCCTGGTTCAACTGTTAATACCATCCCAGCCTCTAAAGGACGCCACTCATTATTGATTTTATATCGCCCGACATCATGCACATCCAATCCTAACCAATGTCCAGAATTATGCATATAAAAAGGTTTATACGCTTCATTTTTAATAAGCTCTTCTAAATCGCCCTTTAAAATTCCTATATCACAAAGACCCTCAGTAAGAATTCTGATAATAGTCTGCTGAATATGATTCCAGGGAAGACCTGGTTTAATCGCTGCTATACCAGCCTTTTGTGACTTCAATACCAATTCATAAATGATTTTCTGCTCAGGGCTAAAAGTACCACTTACCGGGAAAGTTCTGGTAATGTCTGCCGCATAATTACCATATTCACCTCCTGCATCAATGAGCACCAAATCGCCGCGGCGCAAAGGTTTATTATTTTCTGTATAATGAAGAATGCAGGCATTGGCGCCACCACCCACGATAGGGTCATAAGCTACACTACGACATCCATGACGGCTAAACTCATAAATTAATTCCGCTTCCAGTTGATACTCATATTCCATTTTCTTACAAACTTGCATCGCCCGTTTATGAGCAGCCACCGAAATACTGGCTGCCTGTCTCATTAACTCTAATTCCGCATCACTTTTAATCAACCGCATTTCGCTTAGAATAGGTTCGAGATCGCATAAAGATTCAGGTGCCTTAATACCTCTCCTCACCTGAGCTTTTAGTGAGGACAGAACATACCTGATTTTTTTTTCCAATGATAAATTACGACTGAGGTTATAGTATATGGCAGATTTTCCGCTGAATAGTTTAGGAAGCTCTTCTGTAATACTACTTAGTGGGTATGCCGCCTGCACTCCAAGCTCTTGCAAAGCATCATCCTGACCTAATCGTTTACCTGTCCATTGTTCTTCTGCAGGATTTCTTGGGCGATTAAATAAAATACTTTGGCTATCCTTACCCGCAATAATGACCAGCAAAGCATCAGGTTCATTAAATCCCGTCAAATAATAAAAATCACTGTCCTGTCGAAATCGATAATGAGTATCTCCACTGCGCAGCACTTCGTGTGCGGCGGGTATTACAGCAACACTATCATCGGGCAATTGCGCGGCTAACTTTTTTCTTCTCGCCTTATACTCTTGTTGGCTTATCATATCAATTTCCCTTTTCACTTTAATAAATAGAACAAATGAGCAATCCTTAAAAAACGAAAAATACAAATAACTTCAATACCTTACCAACTTGCGATCAATGGGTTGTTCCAGAATCTCCAAGTTCTCGTTCATGCAAAACCAAATCGCTGTGCAATCGAAGTACTGCCATACGAGTATACTCACTGACTTCCATTAGAGCTTGCTCATCTTCCTCACCTACTTCCAACGATTCACAATCCATCTCTGCGAATTCTATAAGGTGTTGAAGAGCATCCTGGGATTCCTCTTCATAAAATTGCTCCATTCCAACTCCCGCAATAGTTAACCCTTGGGTAAATCCTTCACACCATTCACTAAAAGCCTGAGCACGCATAACCAAAGATTCATTATCATCGGGCAATAACATTTGAAATTCAAAATCAAAATTATTAATTTGTTGCTGACTAATTGAAAAAACAGAAAACATGGATAACAAGGCATGACGACTTTGTTCATCTTTCCTGTTATTTAACAAAGCACGAATGTAAGCCTCGCCTTGACTATCAGCCCCTGCACATAGATAACCGCACATGATCCCGTGTAATTCGCTAGCGGACATAGTTAATGCTAAAACAGAAATGGACTGCACAAAATCATCGTACTTAGGTAAATGTAGCGAATCATTATCTAAAGACATAGTTAACCCTATTTAAAAAGATAGCTAATGATACCCCATTTAGAATCAGTGTTCACCTGCCAGACTTTCTCACTACCTATGATTTTCATAATTTGCCGCATTAAGGCAAAATTGCTACTATTTGCTTAATACCGTGCAAATACAAAGGCGTAATAATGACCAATATTAAACTCTGTAAAATAAAATTATTAAATAAAATCTATGAGATCAAATGTCCTGATGGCGAAGAAGTGAGTTTAATACTCGCCGCAGAAAAACTTAATGAGAAAATGCAAAATAACAAAAATAAATTTAAACATTTGGATAATTTCCACATCCTTTTGCTTGCTGCTCTGGACATTGGCCATGAATTAATCCTATGTAAAAATGAGCAGGAGCAACAGCGATTACAGGTGACAAAATTTATATCTTCTCTGGAAAATAAAATTAATAAAGCAGTAGTTGGCTCTGAAATGGATAGTAATTCATAAGCAGATAAATTAAGTATTCCTAGGCAAACCGTCCTATACTATTGATATTAATAGCAAACAATTAAAAGGAATTAGCTATGCGACGTCAATGGTATATCGGATTTGGAGTTATCCTTTTATGTCTCTTTGCCATATTTGCCATGCTGCAGGATATTGTCTGGTTTTTTGCCTTTTTGATACCTGTTATAATCCTGTGGATTTATGATGTATTGCAAACAAAACACACCATTTTACGCAATTTTCCAGTACTAGGTCACGTCAGATATTTTTTAGAATTTCTTCGCCCTGAGATTCAACAGTATTTCATCGCCACGGACGAAAGCGAGCTTCCGTTTAACAGGGAAACCCGCTCGATGATTTATCAACGCGCAAAAAATGTGAGAGACACCATTCCATTCGGAACGGAGCGAGATATTCTAAGCGTTGGTTACACCTGGGCGCTCCATTCTCTATCGCCGAAACACTCTAGTGAAGTAGAACCAAGAATCCATGTGGGCGGACCTGATTGTAAAAAACCTTACAATGCCTCCCGATTGAACATATCAGCCATGAGCTTCGGCTCTTTATCACCTAATGCCATAATGGCCTTAAACAAGGGAGCAAAACTTGGAGGCTTTTATCACAATACAGGAGAAGGAGGATTAAGTCCTTACCATTTACAGGGCGGCGACATTGTTTTTCAAATTGGTACGGCTTATTTTGGATGTCGAGACGACCAAGGTAACTTTGACGAAAATGAATTTATCAAAGAAGCCTCTCGTGATGAAGTGAAAATGATAGAGATTAAATTATCTCAGGGTGCAAAACCATCCCATGGTGGAATTTTGCCTGCAGCCAAATTAACTGAAGAAATAGCAAAGGTAAGAAAAGTAGCCATGGGCAAAGATGTTTTGTCACCAATTGCTCATACCGCTTTTGATAACCCCGTCGGCTTGCTTCATTTTGTAAAAAGATTACGTGATCTTTCAGATGGTAAACCTATAGGCTTTAAACTCTGCCTGGGGCGCCGGCACGAGTTTATGGCTATTTGCAAAGCCATGCTGAAAACAAATATTTTACCTGATTTTATTACAGTAGATGGCGCTGAAGGAGGGACAGGAGCAGCACCAGTTGAATACACCAATTTTATAGGAACGCCTTTGGAAGCCGGCCTGGTTTTTGTTCATAATGCCCTTGTTGGCACTGGTGTCCGTGATAAAATTCGCGTGATTTGCAGTGGAAAAGTGACCAACGGGTTTGATTTGCTCACTAATATTGCTCTTGGAGCTGATATGTGTAATTCAGCAAGAGCCATGATGATGGCAATAGGATGTATTCAATCAAAACAATGCAATGCCAATACCTGTCCTACAGGAGTTGCTACCCAAAAGAAACGTCTTCAGTATGGTCTTGTTGTTGATGAAAAAAAATTTCTTGTCGCCAATTTCCATAATAATACGATAAAAAGCTTTTTGGAAATGGTTGGAGCCTTGGGATTAAATAACCCTAGTGATTTAAAACCATGCCATATCATGAGACGAATTGGGGTCGATGAAGTCAAATCGTTTGATCAAATCTATACTTACGTTAACCCAGGCCAATTTTTAAATGGCGATATTCCTGATGATTATAAAATCCACTGGGAACACGCTGATCCAGACAAGTTCTAATATCAGAGAAGCCTTTTCATCTCACCACTGTGATTCGTATTCAATCTAAACCCAAACGGGAAAACGAATGGGGCGTGGTGGCTAGATTCATTGCTTTAGCATCGATGTAAATTCAGTCGCATTGACCGCTCGAGAAAAATATAATCCCTGACCATATAAACAGCCTAAATCTCTTAATTTTTCCAATGCATTTTGATCAGCGATACCATCCACCTGGGGCTGCCACCCTAATGTTTGGGCTAATTTTACCATAGCCTCTACAATTTTTGCTTTCTTTGTGTCTTTTGCTATTTTCAGTACGAAAGATTTCTCAATTTTAATGTCATCGATAGGGAAATTAGTCAAGTGAATAAAGGAAGAGTTATCGCTACAAAAATCATCTATGCATAATTTGATGCCCATGGTTGATAATCGTTCAAAAACTTCTTTGGTAACCATCTGATCAGCTAAACAAGTCCTTTCGGTAAATTCAAGTTTCAAGAATTGTGGAGCAATCTCATAATCATTTAATAATTTCTCTATTAAATCAGGCAGCTCACGATTCACTGACAAATTCACAGAGGCAAATATTTTATGTCCAGAATCATGCCAAGCGGCTAATTGCTTTATTACTTCCTTGAGCATAAGAGTTGTCAAATTATGAATTAAACTGGTTCCCTCGATTAAAGGCATGAATTTTTCTGCACTTAATAAACCTAATTCAGGATGTTCGAAACGGACTAATGACTCAGCACCCACAATTTTGCCATTAGCTAATTCAACTATAGGTTGGTAATAAATTTTTAAGTCTTTATTTTCAATGGACCTCTGCAGTTCATTTATCACAATCCGGTTATGTACAAGATCCTCTTCCATTTCAGGACTGTAAACCGCATGAGATTTGTTTTCTTTTCGTGCCTGGTAAACTGCAATAAGGGCATGGTTTACTAAAACATCATCTTCCTCTCCGTGAATAGGATAGATGGCAACACCAAGGATAGGTGTCACATTGATACTAATTCCATCCACTATCAGGTTGGTATTTAGCAAGGTAAGCAGATGAACTAATAGCTCATCAATATCCAAATCCTTTTTAAGTCTTGGCATTAATATGGCAAATTCATCACTTTGCAATCTTGCGACCATATTAATTCCAAGAGACGCTTTTAGCAGGTAAGGATCAATCAAAATCGATTTTAATTTTTCAGCAAATTGCTTTACGATATTATTGGTATTAAATGAGCTGAAATTATAATTAAGATCATTAATTTTTATTACGATAACGGCTAACTCACCTTGTGATCCCAATTGTTCGATAGCGAGCCGTATTTTTTCATTTAACAAGCGGTTGTTAGGCAAATTGGTCAAGCTATCGTGATTACTTTCATATTTGAGTTTTAATTCCAGATTCCCACTGAGATTTAAAAGCTCTTTGGTTTTATCAACCAGTAAACTTTCCGCTTTATTAACCAATCCATAACAAAATGCTTGTCCCCAATACACAAACATAAAGGGAGTTAAATCAAGAATCCAAATTGCCGGGTTAGATCTTTGAGCCTGAATAAATCCTCCTAAACTCACAGCTCCAGTCAGTTGATAGGAAACAATGCAACTCGCAATCAAGATACTGCCAACAGAAATAAGCAATCCCAAAAAAGCATATCGATTGACATGACCCTTCAGGATAACGGAGCTATGTGCCAAATTAGATTTAATATTCATGGATTAACAGTAATTCCCTTATGCCTGTCAACAGGCTAATTCTTAATTCCTCAACTCGTTTATTCCAGCTTCAATGCCCTACAAGAAACTGATTAAAATGGAATACTTAATGATTAGTATAGTCTAAAGAAAAAATAACAAATGTTTTATCGCAGGGAGTTTTTCTAGGTATAGAAACCAGGTTAGTGTTATAATCTAATTAACCCGATGGCGAGTGATTTTAGAACCAACACTCACAGCCAGGGAAGCATCCTGTTATCGGCGTTGAGCAAGCCCACCATTAGAGTGGGAAGCCTGAACCGATGCATTCGCTGCCCACTTGAACCTAAGGGTTCAAAATCCGGTACCCATCGGGTTATATCTTCATCAACTGCTCTTTTAATAGCAGGTATTCATCCCGAATTTTAGCTGCCAATTCAAATTCCATGTTTTGAGCATGAGAATACATTTGTTTTTCCAGCGCATTAATTTGTTTTACCAGTTCCTGGGGAGACCAATGAGCATATTGGGGAGCTTTTTCAGCAACCACTGTTTTTCGTTTGCCTATATAGGCACCTTCCAAAATATCCTCAATCGATTTATTAATACCCTTGGGAGTAATGCCATGTTCCAAATTGAATGCTTTTTGTTTTTCACGTCGTCTCTCTGTTTCCGTCAATGCTCTTTGCATCGAACCAGTAATGGTATCTGCATACAAAATAGCTCGTCCCTTCACATTACGTGCCGCGCGGCCGATCGTTTGGATTAAAGAGCGCTCCGAGCGTAAAAAACCTTCCTTGTCCGCGTCTAAAATAGCGACAAGAGCAACTTCTGGCATATCAAGACCTTCACGCAATAAATTAATTCCCACCAGAACATCAAACTCACCCAAACGCAAATCACGAATAATTTCCATGCGCTCAACCGTATCGACATCAGAATGCAAATAGCGCACCTTGATCCCGTGCTCACTTAGGTACTCTGTCAAATCCTCTGCCATACGTTTGGTTAATGTCGTTACAAGAATACGGCTGCCTTGAGCGATCACCTGCCTGATTTCAGACATGAGATCATCGACCTGAGTTTTCACCGGCCTGATTTCCACCTCGGGATCAATCAAACCGGTGGGTCTTACCACTTGCTCAGCCACATTATCTGAATGTTCCTGCTCATAAGGCCCTGGTGTCGCTGAAATATAAATAGTCTGTGGCGAACGTTCTTCAAACTCTTCAAAACGTAACGGTCTATTATCCAAGGCAGAAGGCAATCGAAATCCATAATTAACCAATGTTTCCTTGCGCGCCCTGTCTCCGCGATACATTCCACCTATTTGAGGAACAGTAACATGCGATTCATCGATAATTAGCAAGGCATCGGGTGGGAGATAATCAAAAAGAGTAGGTGGCGCTTCACCGGCTTCGCGGTTGGATAAATAACGAGAATAATTTTCAATGCCTGAACAATAACCCAACTCCAACATCATCTCAATATCAAAACAAGTTCTTTGCTCCAAACGCTGGGCTTCCACCAACTTATTTTGAGCATTCAATTCAGCCAGTCTTTCCTGTAGCTCTACTTTTACTTTTTCTACCGTTTCTAAAATACGTTCTCTTGGAGTGACATAATGTGTTTTAGGAAAAATCGTGACACGGGGCAATCGCTGTAAAATTTCTCCTGTTAAAGGATCAAAACGGGCAATATTATCAACCTCATCATCAAAAAGCTCAATTCTTATCGCTTCCTTCTCAGAATCAGCCGGGAAAATATCAATGACATCACCATGCACGCGGAATTGACCCCGCTCAAGACTGAGATTGGTTCGTGTGTACTGCATTTCCGCAAGACGCTTTAAAATTTTACGCTGATCGGATTGTTCTCCACGGGAGAGATGTAATAACATACGCAAATAGGAATCCGGGTCGCCCAATCCATAAATGGCAGAAACCGTCGCTACAATAATGGCATCCTTGCGTTCAATCAACGCTTTGGTTGCGGACAAGCGCATCTGCTCTATGTGTTCATTAATGGAGGCATCCTTTTCTATAAACGTATCTGAAGCAGGGACATACGCTTCGGGCTGATAATAATCGTAGTAGGAAACGAAATATTCTACGGCATTATCAGGAAAATAGGCTTTAAACTCGCCATAAAGTTGAGCCGCAAGCGTTTTGTTCGGTGCCATGATCAATGTGGGTCTTTTCATGGCTTGAATCACATGAGCTATAGTAAATGTTTTACCAGAACCGGTAACGCCTAATAATGTTTGTTTGGCTAAACCAGATTCAAGACCATCAATTAAAGAGGCTATCGCTGTAGGTTGATCACCGGCAGGTTGGTAATTTGAGTAAATTTTAAATAAGTCTTTCATATTTTATATTATATGCTAGTACCCCTATAATTCACAGGAGCAACAGATGGATATCGCATTGGCAAAGCGTGTACAAAAAGTAAAACCCTCACCTACCCTTGCCGTAGCCGCAAAAGCAGCACAGATGAAAGCCCAAGGGCTTGACATTATTGGCCTTGGAACTGGTGAACCTGATTTTGACACGCCTCAACATATAAAGCTAGCCGCCATCGCTGCTATTGAAGCAGGGGACACGAAATACACTGCTGTAGACGGGATAGTCGAACTAAAAGAAGCCGTTAAAAATAAATTCAAAAGAGACAATGAACTGGATTATCAACTAAATCAGATATTAGTCTCCGTAGGGGGAAAACAAAGCTGTTATAACCTCTGCCAAGCTTATCTTAACCCGGGCGATGAAGTCATCATCCCTGCTCCTTATTGGGTATCCTATCCTGACATGGTTTTGCTCGCCGACGGTGTTCCTGTCATCATTGAAACGACTCCCGCGCAGCGTTATAAAATCAATGCACAACAATTGGAGCAAGCCATCACTCCAAAAACACGAATGATTTTCCTGAACAGCCCTTCCAACCCCTCTGGAATAGCCTACACTCAGCAGGAGTTAAAAGAATTGGGTGAGGTCTTGAAAAAACATCCACAGATACTGATTGCCACGGATGATATGTACGAACATATTCTCTGGAGTCAAGCTTTTACAAATATACTCAATGCCTGCCCTGAATTATATGACAGAACGATCGTATTAAATGGCGTGTCCAAAGCTTATGCCATGACAGGCTGGCGGATAGGCTATGCGGCAGGCCCTGCGCCATTAATCAATGCAATGAAAACCATTCAATCCCAATCCACATCCAACCCCTGCTCCATAGCCCAAAGAGCGGCCGTAGCCGCTTTGAATGGCAGCAATGAAAGCATTGAAGAAATGGTCAACGCCTTCCATCAAAGGCACGACTACGTGGCCGATAGATTGCAAAGCATCGATGGCATAGAGGTCATCCCCGCCGACGGAACTTTCTACATTTTTCCCAGTGTGCAGGCGATTATCGAAAAACGAGGTTACGCCAATGACATCGAATTTTCCGAAAAATTGCTGAATGAAGTAGGTGTAGCACTGGTTCCAGGCTCCGCTTTCGGCACAGAAGGCTGCATTAGAATATCCTTCGCCACCGGGATTGACACCCTGAAAGATGCCTTGAACCGATTACAACGTTTCTGCAGTTAAAAAATATATTAAAAACCTCTTGATTCTCTCGCGGAATCGTTTTAAGATTCCGCCTCAATTCCCCGGTAGCTCAGTCGGTAGAGCGGATGACTGTTAATCATTAGGTCACAAGTTCGAGTCTTGTCCGGGGAGCCAATCCTAGTCTGGGTTTTGGCGAATTCCAAGTTTTTCCTTCCTGAAGCTTGGTACCAGTTTTGGTACCGATTTTAAAATTCAGATTACACCCTCTATAATTTATAGTGTATTTTCTTTTAGGCCATTAAATGCAAAACATCCAACAAACAGAAGTAACCCAATGGCTTGACCAATTAGAAAAAATTTCAACGGGTAGCTGTTCATGCCCCAGTTTTCTAAAGCCGTTTCATTTTGTTACTATTGGGTTAGCTGTAAAAAAAGCAGGTTGGGAGGCTATGCAGCTACCAGAAGATCTGATGCAATATGCTGCAAGAATGAAATTATGGGATGCTATAGATTTATTACCACCTTGCAATGTTTCAGAAAATAAAAATACTGGAAAATTTCTACCAGTTAAAGCTTTTCTTGATAATCAACAAGAGGTTTCGCATATTACAGATGAATTAACCAAAATTATACTAAATACTGCATCAAAACAAATCCGTGAATCCTTAACCATTTGCTTGACTGAGTTGATAAATAATTTTTTTGATCATGCTAAAGCTAACTCAAACTTACCGTGCTTAGTTTGTGCTCAAAGCTGGCCTAAAGGTAAACTAATTCAAGTTGCAATTGCTGATGCTGGAATAGGTATTAGAAGTTCTTTAATTGAAAATAAACAATTGATTGCCCGTTTAGAAAATGAAAATTCATGTAAAATTGCTTCAGAGTACGGCGTAACAAGTAAACCACAGAATGATCATTCCGGATATGGACTAACGCTAGCTAAAGATTTAATGATACAAGCAAAAGGCACCTATATTTTAGCTTCTGGTAATGAAATATACGTTTGCTCAAAAGATAACAAAGAACTCCAAAGTACAATTAATTCTCAATGGAATGGGACTATACTTGTATTAGAATGGAAAATTGATGAGCCACTGGATAGTAAATCTATATATGATAGTTGGCCTATGGCTGAGGGGTATAGTGATGAAGACTTCTTTTAAAATTCAACTTAAAGATTTGGTAAATAGCAATTCTTCTCGCTCCAATGCAGCTAAAGCTTTTGAGCTTATTATTGAATGTTTAAATAAATATCAGTCGATCGAGATTAATTTAGCTGATGTAAATTTTACCCCATCTGTTGCTGATGAAGTAATTGGCAAACTTGCAGAAACACTTGGTGCTAGTCAATTTAAAGAAAAGATAATTGTTTCGAACTTCTCAGACGCTCAAATGTCACTTATGAGACATGTAATTGGACGCCGAATGTCTAAAAAACAAACCTGCCGCTTATGACTTAATACAATAACGGAATTAAGGCTAAAATAACTATATTTGCCCTGTTTTGAGTTTAGTGTTGGTCGAGCGGCTCACTCAAAGTTGACACCCAGCAATGCTGTAATGCTCGAAGAAGGGGGCAAATCAACCGTTATAAGGCAAAGAGCTAGAGGGTCAGGTCTTGCCTTTTGCTTTTCACTACCCAAAAGACAAAATCCGCCACAAGCGCTCAATAAATTATTTCTCCAGGCTCCATCATCTTCACGAATCCCTTTTATGCAATTCAAGGATGCTACAATAAAACCGTCTAATTCCTAAATAGCCAGCTTAGCTCATCCATCTCTTCATCGTTTGACCTGAGAGCAGTTTTATTCACAGGCTGGAAGAGTTTGGTATAATGTTCTTTATGTGGAGGGTCTTTCGAGAGCGCATACTCTTGTGAAAGCTCATGCGTAAAAACCTTCTCTTGTGTTTTTTGCACAGTGCCTGTCTCTTGGATGTCATAATGGTTATCCAGATTCGCATCAATAAGTGATATGTATCTATCATTTGAGAGAACTTCTTTTAAAAGCGCATTGTTTTTATTAACTTTTCTATAAAACTGTATCGCTGACTTTGATAGGCTTACAGCAAATACAGCCAAAGATATACCGAGCAATATGGGGCCAATTGGCCAGGCAGCGATTCCCCAAAACAGGCCTGACACCCCAACAATAAGGCTTGTAAGAGAAGTGCCAAGGTCAATAAATCTCTCCAGACTACGGGTGTGCTTGCGATGGCATACGATGTCGTAAAGTCTAGCTGGCCCCTCTTGTTTAGCAAAGGCTAATTTCTTGTCAAGTTGGTAAAGCTTGAAAACTAGCAGCACTCGTGCTTGCTTATCGTCGAGCCGCGTGTTGAGAAGTTTTTCGTACTTGGCTTGTCGCTTTTCTTTAATGCTTTCCACATATTGTTCAGGGTTATCTTTATACTGATTTATGAGTGCATTTTCCTTACGCACGTCCGAATAAAGGTAGTATGACGAATTAAGTATGCCAAACCCCATAATGCCTATACCAAGATATACCCACATCGCGGGGAATAACGTTCCCAGATAGATGAGTGGTATAGCCCCTGCTGCAGCTGCAATGAGAATACCAGCCGACATCACACGACTTAATTTAGAGGCTGTTGGGTCAAGTATTCTTGCAATAGTACTGCTTACAAAACCAATGACTGAAAAGAGCACTCCCAGAATGCCCAGGGCAATGCCCGCGCTTTCCGTAAGTACAATGATGCGTGTCATGTACTGCAGAATGCTCGACAGAGAGTTTGTAGCGAGCCCCGTGCTACGCAAGTAGACAAAGGCTGAATTATTGTTCTGTAGGTTCTTCTTGATTTCTTTGCTCATCGGCAGAACTGGAATAAATATAAAAAATGTTCATTATATAAGGTCTGTCTTAAGAGAACTTTAACAACCCTTGATATCGATAGCTCGATGATCGACTTTTTATACGTTGACAGTGTAAAGCTAGTGTAGCCCTGATACAAGCGCAGCCATACTCCCGGATTTCGTTCCACTTCATCAGGGCTAAGCTTGCTAGTTGAATTACATAAGCAACATGAATAAAGCCATTCCTATCATCATTAAATTTTCAGTGAGAGAAATAAATCCTAAAGGTACGTTACTATCACCGCCCACACAGGCACATTTAAGCTCGCGCTTGTCGATATAAACGGCTTTAAAAACTGAAAGAGCACCTACAGTTCCAATAAATAAGGCAATTGGAATAGAAAGCCAATTTAACGCTCCTGCAATCATTAATATCCCTGCTAAACCTTCAGCAAATGGGTAAATATAGCTGTAAGGAACCCAGCGTTTGGCCAAGAGGTCATAGTTTAAAAACATGGTTGAGAAGCTTTCGATATTCTGTAGTTTTAATAAAGCAAGAACTGCCATGCTAAATGCAATAAACCAGCTTAAAGCATGTGGTGTAACCGGGTTACCAAAGCTAGCATAACTAACTGCCATCGCCATTAAAGCGGTAATCGCGAACAGCGCAATGACGGGGCGATAACTTTTTTCTTTTGGATCTCTTATTTTCTTTCCAAGGTAACGTCGTAAATCGTCATAACCACCTATACGCTCATCGTTGATAAAAGTTTGAGGTGTGGTTTTTACATTGTGTTTATCCTTAAACGCATCGACCTGTTCGCGGGTTGTTAACCAATTATCTTCTACCTCATAGCCTTGACGTCTTAATAAATCTCTAGATTTGAGACCATAAGGGCAAACATGATGCTCTATTACCATGCGATACAAAACTGCTTTTTTAATTGAAGTACTGTTCATTTCTATCCTCTATGATTAATGGTATATAAATAGTAATATAGAGTACGTACTATAGTACGGAGTCAAGTAATGAATAATAAAACAATTGGTGAATTTGCTAAATTATGTGGAGTTGGGATTGAAACCATACGTTATTATCAACGCCAAGGACTACTTCATGTTCCGTTGCTTAACAAAGAACTTGGAGCTGAAAAAATAAGGCGTTATGGTGACGATGATATAAGTCGCTTAAAGTTTATCCTTTTAGCCAAAAAGGCAGGCTTTACTTTAAAAGAAATAAAAGAACTATTGGAGTTTGATGCTAAAAATGATCGAGAGCGCGTAAGAGATATGGCTGAAAGGCGTATTGAAAAACTAAATTTAAAAATTAATGAATTAACCGAAGCTCGGAATAGACTCTCACTTTTAGTAACAAAATGTATAGAAACAAGCTCTTCGCCTTGCCCCATTCTTATGACCTTTGAGAAAAGTTAAACCCATAAAAATAGAAAGCAATCAAATTATTGATAACCAATCTTTGAGCTCGTCAATGATTGCAACTATCTTTTCTGACAAACCAAGCGCCAGAACTCGATCAACACCTAAAACACTCAAATATCCATACCAAAGAAGCTGTATCCGTCCTAAATCATCGGACTGAAACTGGACTGGAAGAGAAAATACTGTTCCTCCATTGTGGATTGTTTGGATGATATTATCCTTTAACCGGATTTTATCAATGAGCTTACTCTCTCGACATAATAGCAAAACATGGGAGGGGGGCCAAACCCGTGACCAGGGTTTATCTTTACCATCAATTTACTCTCCAAACTCCTCTCTCACAGCCACACCACCCCAATTCTCATCCAATAACTCAGACTGAATATAATCAATATGCGCCTGCAAATCTGATTCATTGTGTATCTGATGCTCCCAGAACCTTGCTGCCACAGATCGGAAAAAACAATGAAAACCTGGGATACGGGCTGGTGATTGATCTCGGTGGGCATACCCCTTAATCTGTAATTTTCAAAATTTCTAAACCCATAAGCACAACGTTGAATCATTTTGGGGTAATGTCCAAACTCTTAGAAGAAAGAAAATTAATTTTATCAAGATCTAAGTCTACTTGAGGGTGCGCCTTAATGTATTTATCTGACATTACCAAGTAGTTATTAATAAATCCTTCATAGACCGATTGCCCTCCCAACATTTCTAATTCACAAAGATCGGCAAAATGAGCATTAACCTCACCGCAGCTGTCCACACCAAATTTAGTAGCCAACCGTTTTTTTGCAGACTCTCTAACTCTGACAAAACAATTCTCATCAAGAAAGTCACGATATGGTTTGTATTCCTCAGGGCATCTGTCAATAACAGGATCTCTTGAGCGGGATGTAGTTCTCCCTGTCCTTATTTCTTCTGCATATTTAGCCACCTTGGAGAATAAAGTTGCGGTGATTAAGGTTTGATCCCCTTCATGTTGAATATAGCACTGGTAGGGATCTGAATGGATGTATTTTTGCCCAGGGGCAACGTTCCATCCGGTAAATTCCAGCAAATTTTTAACAATAGATTTTGATGCTGAAGGAACTAAAGGAGATCTGTCGATTAAGTCTGAAACAGCGGCTTTAAACGATTTAAATGCATTGTTCATTATAAGTCGTACTTTTATATCAGCTTGCTTCTCAATCTCATTTTTTACCTCCAGCGCTACTGACGCCCCAAAGCAATCGCCTTGCAAAACAATATCATCTGGCTTGACGCCCTGATTTAATAAAGACAGGACCACTGCAATACCTGCGTTTGTTAGATCATTAGCATCCACAACCTCTCCGGTACTCATTCCAATACCTGGGAAATTGAGCGCGTGTACCGTTGCTCCCGTTTCTTTTGCTGCAGCGCTAATGTCTCGAAAGCATGCTTGATAGTAGGTATTTGCGCCAGGAAAATATACAATATGTTTACCAGTACCCGGTTTTTGAGGAGAATCCGGTTCTGGTTCGCATTTCAGCACTTCCAATTCACACGAATCCCCTGAAACTAATTGAGAGGGTACCCTGTTTAATGTTAACTCAAGATTCTGGAACGCATTAAAATATGTGGCTTCAGGATTGTTTTTTTGTTGATTAAGAAAATCAGCAAATGGTGCCAGGAAATCTTTCTCCGCA
This sequence comes from Legionella pneumophila subsp. pascullei, assembly GCF_900637585.1. NCBI lineage: Bacteria > Pseudomonadati > Pseudomonadota > Gammaproteobacteria > Legionellales > Legionellaceae > Legionella > Legionella pneumophila. The sequence goes on along the minus strand of NZ_LR134380.1, from coordinate 64,505 downwards.
TCCTGAGCTCCATAACCCTTTTTTTTATACCAATCGCCCACTCCCTCTGAGAACAATAATTTCCCAACAGAGACCTTCAAATGATTCTGAAAGAATGAACTATTTCTCGTCTTTAATTCTTTACTTCTAGTCACTGTTAGCTCAAATTGACAATACAATGCACATATCAATTTAAGTATAGTTCGTCGATTTTGAACAAATCAAATTCAGACACCATTGAAGATCTTTGTTACTGTGCATTGGTCGAACCCTTTGCATGGCTCTTTTTTATAAACTTCAGTTAACACCACATATATTCGAAACCCTTGTACCGGGAAAGACAGAATCATTTATTTTGTTTTGGCTGCAGGGCAATAGCTGTTCGTAAAGGTAGCTGGAACGAAGGAGTGTATGAGATTCATGGTTTTCAGTACCAGGCACGGGTTTGTGATAAGCGTTTAAAAGTAAAAACTCGTCTACGCGTTTTTCGGTTCAATAATTAATAAATTACCATCACGCGTCACTACCCCTAGCATGATTGCATTAATCAATCTATGGATGGACACATTGTAATAGTGATCTCCAGATACAGGATTCGTTTTGTAAGGATCGGCAACCACCACTAAACGATGCTTTTGATTGTATCCACATAAAACAACGAAATGCCCGCACGGTTGACCGCGGATATTATCACTCCTGGATTTGCCTTCATTATTGAATATTTCCCGACTGCAGTTATACAGATAGGTAGAGCTAAGCCCGGCCAATATGGGAATTTGCCTGGCAAAATATTCCTTTAAAATTTCTGCAGTCAAGCAACGAAAATATATAGCGCCCCCCAAAGTCAGAAAATCAAGCACTGCGTGTGTTCCGCGAGCAAGATACTGGTTACGTTTATACCTCATTTGTTGCATGAGCATTTCTCTGAGAACGTTAGTATTTGATGAGCCATCGCTATTAAACCACGTAGGATCATACAATACTAAATTATTCACATAAAGAGTGGCGTTAAACCCTAATTGCAAGGCGTGTTTGCCAAGCATAGGAGCCAATGTTCCACCAGATAAAGAACGCTCTACCTGGGTCGCCACCTCTTCATAACTAATATCCAAGCCATAATATTGGTATATGGCATGCAAACAGGTTGGGCCGCAAGACTCATCATCGGGCTGGGAGTTTATTTTAAAATCAATCATTATAATATCCAACCATGGATCAATTTTATGTCTTTTTGATTTAAATTTAGGCGTATCTTGCTTTTATGTCAATGAACTAATTCCTGCTTTTCAAACATTCGATCCACCAAACCACTTGTTTTAATAAACAAACATAAAGATTGGTTATTCCAAATCGAGAGATGCTGTGTCATCAGCATAATTTTTTAGTGATTGCCAGGCATAATTGGAGACAATGCCGTGCTCTTGATTATTTAACCGCATAGCATAGATATCCATAGTAACCGCTACATAATCCTTAGTATTTAACTGAACCAAAGAGCCCTCTGCCAACTCCTTTTTAACTAGATGATCAGGTAAACGGCCAATACCCATACCCGATAAAATAAGTTGTTTACGAATATACATATCACCCACTAACCATTTGGGCATGGAATTACTTAATGGATCAATATTGAGTTGATATAATTCCTGTTGCGTGCCAGCTATCATAATTTGCATGCAGTATATTCCCAGTTTGGGATTATTTATTTGTTCTTTATGCTGTTCATAATAGTCCCTACTCGCAACAGGAATCATTCGTATGGAAGGCATGCGCAAATATTCTATCTGCGGAGAGCGAATATGGCTTGCAGCTATACATAAATGACACTCTCTTCTTTCCAGACGCTCAAGACATCGAACAAAAGTATTGTTACTTAGTGAAAAACAGGTTTCGGGATAGTGTCTTATGAAAGATTGAATAAGCGGAGCATATACTGCCAAGGGTAAAGCAATATCGAGATCTATAGAAAATTGTGTTTCTACTCCGGATCTCAATGTTTCAGCACTATTCTCCAATTGAATAAATTGAGCGACCACTTCTCTTGCTTTTTGATAAAAAGCTTTACCTTTCGCGGTGAGTTGTGGGCGGTATACTCCTCTATCAAACAGTTCAAAACCCAAACTGGATTCCAATTTTTTTATGGCATTAGTTATTGCTGGTTGTGAACGGTGCATCTTTTCTCCAGCAGCAATAAATCCACCCGATTCAACAATTGTGATAAATACCTGGATCTGTGAAAAATTTATCATAATTAAAAATTATCAAGATAATTATAAAATAATATTTTTATTATATGATCTTTATAGTTATGGTAAACCCAATGAGTGAATTGATTTTAATACTTGCTGGAGGCTTCATGATAAGAGAATACATGGATAAGAGAAACAACCAATTTACTACCGAAATTTTAAATTATTTTAGCGACCTAAAAAAATTTTCGACGAGTTATCTTGAATGGTTAACAATGGAGCATTATCAGTTTTCGTTAAACAATACTCGTTTTTTAATGAATTCTCATATCCAAACAAAGTCACTTTCTGATCCCGGAGTTTCCGAAGAATTACTCGCTAACTATAATGAAGAAAAAAATCATGCTCAAATGTATCGACATGCACTAAAAAAAATGGGGCTGGATGTAACAAACAGGATTCCGTATGTGGCAACCAGACAGTTCTTTATGAGTCTTGAAACTTTGACTGGAATTAATGCATCCAAAACCCTTGGTGTCATGTACGCCACTGAAACAGCTGCGATTTTTGAGCATATTTTATTTAAAAAAATAGGCGCGGAGCTTTGCCAAAGAAAAGGTTTGGATTTTGAGAATTCTCGCATCAAGCAATTCCATGATTTACACCTGGATGGAGTAGAACAGGCGCATAAAGATGAGTTAGGCAAATTTATGGATCATACTTTTGCCCAAGAGCAGATTGATCCCAATATTTTTCTCCAAGAAAAAGAAATATTGAATGGCGCGTATGCGGCGATCGATATAATGGAAGATTGGTGGTCTGGTTTAATTAACGCAAAGGAACACCTTTGGGTACAAACTCATGCTCAATAAACTCACATGGCTAACCGGCAAGATACAAGAAAACTGGATAGAGAAAATTCTACATTTGCGGCAAAAGATTTGGCCTGATTATCAACGCATTAAAAAAGATCATATTCTTAAGTTGTACAGTCATTATCCTTTATATCAGTGGCTATCTCACTATAATGGTGAGGTAGTTGCGATTATTAATTCCTTGCCTGTGGCATTTGATCAATCACTGGATAATTTGCCACAAGAAGGATTAAATTGGGTCCTGTCTTATCTGGAATCTACAATACCCAACCCATCAAATTATCTTGCTGCTGTATCAGTGACTGTGAATCCAGCATACCAAAGACTTGGGTTAAGCAAACTCTTATTGAATCGGTTAAAAGCAAGTGCACACGAGGCTCAACATAAAGCTCTGATAGTGCCAGCCAGACCTAGCCAAAAAGAAAACTACCCTCTTATTTCCATAGAGGATTATTTGAAGTGGAAAAGAGTGGATAATACTATTTTTGATCCTTGGTTAAGAGTTCATGCACAACTGGGAGGAAAAATAGCTTATCCATGCCAGCAATCACGTATGATCACAGCGAATATTGCTCAGTGGGAACAATGGCTCGGCCATCCATTGCCTCAAACTGGCCAATATCTTGTTAAAGGCGGATTGAATCCTGTAACCATCAATAAAGAAGAGGATATCGGAATATACATTGAACCAAATGTTTGGGTTATTCATGATTTGTAGTTGATTTTTGCCATGTCTCGTTGCGATACGAGGTAAACAAACTTGTCTTTGGTACATGACTTATACACTTTTTCAAGCTCTGGATGTAGTTCTGCTGTATCTTTCGAATAGTTTGAAAAAATATCCAAAAGAACGTAAAAATCAAATACACAGGACTTACGAAAACCCCCAAGATCAAGGCAAAAAATGTTGTTAATGATGGAGTTTAGATAAACTAAATGACCGAATTAAAAACTTTTTTAACAAAGAGATTGGGATTTTTCGTAAGTCCTGATAAATTCTCATCTTAGGCAAAACAAGGAAACCAAATGTCAAATTTTCAATATAGCCAAGGAAAAAAACTACGCGAAGCGTTAATGAAAGAAAAGCCATTACAAGTTGTAGGAACAATTAATGCCTATACCGCTTTGCAAGCTCAAAAAGCAGGATTTCATGCCATTTACCTTTCAGGAGCTGGGGTGGCTAATGCCTCTTACGGCTTACCAGACCTGGGAATTACCACATTAAATGATGTAGTTGAAGACGCACGGCGCATCATGAGCGCGGTTGATTTGCCTTTGCTTGTCGATATTGATACAGGGTGGGGTGGCGCTTTTAGCATCGCACGCACTATCAAGGAAATGATTAAAGCAGGGGTAGCCGCGGTTCATATTGAGGACCAGGTTCAAGCCAAACGATGTGGTCACCGCCCAGGTAAGGCACTGGTTGAAAAAGAAGAAATGATTGATCGTATTAAAGCCGCCGTGGATGCGAAAACCGATCCTGATTTTGTTATTATGGCAAGAACTGATGCCCTGGCTAATGAAGGTTTAAATAAAGCCCTAGAGCGAATTAGTGCTTATATTGAAGCTGGGGCAGATATGATTTTCTTTGAGGGAGTGCGTAAACTTGAGGAATATCAGGCATTAACTGAGCAATGCCATGTTCCGGTATTGGCCAATATCACTGAATTTGGAGTCACTCCATTATTTACTCTGGAGGAATTAAAGGGAGTGGGAGTTAGTCTGGCTCTTTATCCATTAAGCGCATTTCGGGCAATGAGTGCTGCCGCAGAAAAAGTTTATGACACAATCCGCAAGAACGGCACTCAAAAGGATGTTCTAACAGAAATGCAAACTCGGGAAGAGTTATATCAGGTATTAAATTACCATTTTTATGAAGACAAGCTTAACGAACTGTTTATAAAAGAAAAAACGACATAAATATCAATGAATTATCAGAACCAATTTGAAAAATAAGGTTTTATTTGTCTGGATATGGGGTTATCTGCCTAAGATTGAAGTTTTTAAGTAACTGACTTAGCTCTTATCCAGACAAGCATCCAATTAGCAATCCATTTAAAACTTGATAAAGTTGTTGCAAAATAAAAGCAATTCTATTTATAGTTTTAGGATAAATGATTTGTTGAAAAAGATATGTGGCTTGACTACCTCCATAAGATTAATTCTGATCCAAACCTTTTATATCTTTTTATAAGAACTTTTATTATCTATGTTTTTGCGATTTTTATCATCCGTATTGGCAATACCCGATACAATTTTGAAACAGCATTTGATTATATTTTTGTATTTGTCATTGGTGCCGTATTAAGCCGTGCAATTAATGGCAACTCTACTTTAATATCCGCAATGGCTGGAAGCAGTTTACTTATTTTTTTACATTGGGTCTTCGCTATTTGCTCTTTTTACTCGCACAGATTTGGAAAACTGGTTAAAGGAAAAACGGTGCTGTTAATACAAGATGGCCAGCTCATTTGGAGTGCTTTGAAAAGACATCAAGTGACTGAAGAGGACTTGAAACAAGTGCTCAGAGAGAAATTAAGTGAAGGAGATTTAGCAATAGTGAAAGAAGCTCGTTTGGAGCGAACCGGGCGTATCAGTTTTATTACCTACAAATAATTTTGTAACAAGAGCGAATTCTGGCGATTACTTTTTTCGTAAATCCGGACTATTTCATTTGCTAGAAATTTTATCTTGAAAATTAAGAATACTCTTCTATTCTTTATGTAAAGAATTCTTTTGATGAAAATAACCAAAAATAAAAATGCAGTTATTTGATTTTAAATGACTCGTTAAAAATCCTGCTTGTCTCCCCTTGTCCAAGACATGCAGAGATAACTATAGAATCAGGCGTTTAAAATTCGAGTGTGTTATAAGCATAAAGGAGGAGTTATGTTTAACTTAAAAAGGAATTTAATCAAGTTAGGAGCCCTCAGTGTAAGCATTGCTCTGTTAGCAGCATGCCATACTGTTAAAGGGACTGTAACAGGGGCTAAACAAGATATTAAAGCAACTGGAAAAGCAATATCAAGAACCATGCAATAGAAGGAAAGCAATGTTGGATTATTTTAATCCAACATTGTTCAAATTTAATAAAAACCTCTGTTATACCTTCAATGGAACAAAAAAGGCCATTATCAAAACAATAATCAATAAGATTGCAAAACTTATACCCACATATTGTAATTGGATATTTAATGGCAAGCTTCCCATTTCATGAGTGTGCGCATGCCTCCCTTTCGAACCAATCATTTTAGCTTGTGTCTGAGAATGCGCTTCGTGCTCCTCATGATGATGAGCCATATGCCCTTCGGTATGTTCTCCCCCCTCCGGCAAAGTCATACATCCATGCTTTAATTTTTTCTTAACCAACCAGTTATTAATTGGAAAAGCGATAAAGCCACCAACTAAAGTCGCCATTCCCATAATAAACCAGAATTGCAAATGCGCTGGATTGCGCCCATATTCGAATGAGTTCATTAAAATCATCATCACAGGAATCATACCCATCATCACAAAATTCATGGATACGGTTTCTGCAAAAAATGTTTTCCTTAATGCTTCGCCATAACTGGAATACATACTTCGCATCATTCCAGCCTGAAAAATAACCCAGCCAAAAATAAATGCAGAAATATACTCGAGAATAAGTTCTACACCATTGCTTAAATCAATAAAAGATAAAAAAATTGCCGCGAAGATGATCCCTGTCGCATCCCCAGCCAAACAATGTACTTCGGAATTAACCGCCTGTTTCCATTGCGCTTTAGTATATAAAGCATGCAATCCTTTACCTGGACTTCTGCAAGTCAAAAAATAAAAAAACAAGCCTAAAGGGCCGGTATAGGCCACGACCAACACCCATCCGAGTTTTTGCACCCAATCTATTGGCATCTCCCTCACATCATAAGCAATAAAAGCCAAAGAGAGCATCAGTAAAATAAACCATAAAACCATAATCCCATCGATCATTGCTCTTCCTTTTCTCTGATCTTTTTGTTTATTTTAGAACACATCAGTCTTTTTTTCTCATCTTTATAAAAAGCGATTGGCAACAACTTTCCAAATAAGTCCCAGAGCAAGTAAACTGATTCCCGCCATCCATACCCCAATCGGCACCCAAAACGCCAGGAAAAGACAGGACAGTAACCCTCCGATAGCAAACAGGGGTGAATACAATTGCTCCTCTTTAGGCAAACGCAAGGCAGCAAGATTAGTAATTGCGTAATAGATTAACACTGTAAACGCACTGAATGTCCATGTAGTTTCAACACTACCAGTCAACACCAGAGCAATAATTACAATTCCAACTCCAATGACAGAAAAAACAGGAACATGTCTTTTTTCTGATACATGACAAAAAATCTTTGGTAAATCACCTTTTCTGCCCATAGCCAAAGCTACACGAGATAAGCCCAGTATTAAATTGAGCAATACCCCTAACATGGCCGTGCATGCCCCGATGGCAATTAAAAGATTCAATCCAGGGATACCAATGGCTCGTGCTGCGCTCTCTAAAGGAGTTGCGTTTGTTTCAGTCACTTGAGCCAACTTTTCAACCCCCACAGCCCCAATGGCAACAAGGCTCACCAAGATATAAAGTATTGCACTAACAATCAGAGTGATAATAATAGCTGCAGGAATAAATTTTCTTGGATTTTTAACCTCTTCCGCTAATGTTGCAATTCTGCCATAACCGGTATATGCCACAAACATTAAAGCCGTAGCATAAAAAAAATGGCTTAATCCTTCCTGGTTTGACACAGGAAAGAAGGGCTTCAAATTAACCATTCCCCGCTGCAGGAAATCAGGTAATCCTCCTATTATAAAAACGGTTAAGGTTATTAACGTAATCATTACAATAATAATATTCACTGTGTTTGTTCTTCTGAGTCCACTTAAGACTAAAAGTATTAATATGATAGACACTATCATAGCGACAGGGATGATAGGCTCCGTCTCTAAACCTGACAGGTGAATGAAATAACCGGCAAACCCAAGTGCTGCCGTTGCAGCGGAAGCACTCTTCGCACATAAAAACATCCAGCCGGCAGTGAAACCAAAAGCAGGATGTAAATAACGATATCCGTATTCATAAGTACCTCCACTAACGGCATGATTTGCAGCAAGTTGAGCGCTTGAGAACGCATTACAGGTAGCAACAAGTGCGGCCAAAGCAATAGCAAGAATCACGGATGGTCCTGTGACACCCGCCGCAATTCCGATACTCACAAAAACACCCGTTCCGACAATAGATCCAAGCCCCATCATCGTGGCGCCGAATAGGGTGAGTTCTCGTTTCAAAGGCTTATGCATGATATCCATGTCCATCTTTTTATTTCCCTTTATAAATACCTTTACTGTTTTAATAAGTATTCACAATGAACACTTTAGGAATATTGGTTTTTTTAATATGGCCAATCGATAATTACCTACTTTATTAAAACCAACTGCCTGGTAAGCTCGAACTGCGGCTTCATTATTAGTAAATAATACCGCTCGACTGACCCCTCCTTTTTTGGCTACATCAAGACTAAGCGCAACAACGGTTCGAGCATATCCGCGCCCGCGCAAATCAACTGGTGTCCACACTGGCCCAATTTGGACAATATCCGGTAGTCTTGCGTTAAAACCACATAATGAGACAGGAATGCCATCCACCTCTAAAATCCAACGTTCATTGCCTTGGAGAGTACTTTTAACTTCATTTTCTACTTGATCTTTTAATCTTGAACTGTCATCTTCAGCACCTAAAGCCTCGATATGATAAGCTCTAAACCACTCATATAATAAACGCTTATCACAGTGTTTGGCTTCTTTCAGTTGATATCCGCCCGTGTTACCAGGCATTACCAGATTCTGTAAATTGAGCTCATATAACCCATCCGGGTAATTCACGGAATAATCTATGTGTTCGAGCTGGAGGTGTTTAATAACTACATCGGCTTGTTGCTCTTCACCGAGAATACCTGCAATTTCTCTGGTCACGCTTTTTTGAAAAGTGTCCACTAGAGTTCTTAATACATTTAAATCAGGACACTGCACGATTACATTGCCGTTCCAATAATGGGCTAATACGCCGGTAATCGTTTCAGAATTATCAAAAGAAGCAAAATAATCACCATGAAAAGGTTTGTCTTGATAATGCAACCCGGAATGATAAAGATTACTACGCAAAAACATACTCTTATCCGTATGGGACTTTAAAAAAGTTTCCAAGTTGGCTTCGTCACCTGATTTTAATTGCCTGATATTCATCATTTGCTTTCTATGGTATGGTTTTGATCATAGCTCCTGCTTGCCTGCTCCAATTTATCTATGTTATTGCTGCAAATATAGTTTTTTAACAAGTTAAATTTGGCTTCACTCCAGGAATAAATACCTAACGCCAGAATTCGTTCAATCACATCATCTGCAAATCTTTTTTTAACTAGTTGCGCAGGATTTCCAGCAACAATGCTATAGGGCTCCACATTTTTGGTGACAATACTGTTTGCTGCCACGATTGCTCCTTCGCCAATAGTAACACCAGGCATAATAACAGCACGCATCCCGATCCAGGCACCATCCTCAATAATAGTATCGCCTTTGCCCTGATAAGCATCTACATATTTGTCTGCAAATGGATACAAACAAAACCAGTCCGCTCGATGATTATGGTTTCCTCCCAACAGGATTATCGCTTCAGCAGCAATGCAGACATAATCTCCAATGTATAGTTGGTCGATCGGCCATTGTGGTTGCCAGGTTTTTAAACTGTATTCATCTCCATAAAGATACCGAACGACGGTTTCTTCAAAACGACCAGTCCAGGCATCACTATAATAGCTGTGTTTACCTTTGATATGAATGTTTGGATTTTTTACGCTTTGATGTAGATATTCGATTTTAGACCAGTGCTTTTCATAAGTAGGTTTCATACTTCACTCATTTCGGAATTTAAATGAGCTCATTGTATATTATTATTCTCATAACGTTCTAATGTTTCATTAAGTGTGGCTCTATCAAATCAATGACATGAGAAAAGTCATCTGAATGACCCTGACACACTATTTACGAACCTGAACCCGCTTTCTATCTCTTCGCTTATTTTCTATTAGCTCATTGAGAAAGAAGAAGACTTGATATATTGCCAGCTCTCGCAAGTTCTAATAGGAATCATTTGATGGCTCTGCATAAAAGTACTAACATCCTTAATGGCTGCATCCCCCTGATTGATTGTAATTCCAGGAATCTTTGCAAGTTGTTTAAGCAAATAATCCGCCGGGTAGTTTTGGGTTGTTCCCGCAAGTTTTGATGTCCAAATGGCCAGGTTATGTTCCGGATAGTAAAACCAAACAAAAGGATGAGTGTCACAAAAAATATCTGTAAAACAAATTTCCTTTACCATTGTTTTATTTGTAGAAGTACTTGCAGGAATCACACTTAATGTTGCTCCTGCTTTTCCATCATCACTTTTTTTATTTTTTTTGGCAAAGAAAGGGAAACAGTTCATCATCTATTCCTTGTTCTGGCACCTCAATTCCTATCAGTCAGATAAACATAACACATCCGGGACAACTACTACAATTGATCACCTGTCTGAACTATAATCACCAATCCATGAGCAATAAAATGGTTTATTTGTAAACAAACCAGAAACTCTTTTTCTTGGTTTGAGCCATACTAAAAATTCAATATATTTTCTTAATCAAGGATAAGGTTTATGAAATCAACAAATAACATGCAAAAAAAAGAGACTGACAAACTAACTTTGGAACAAACACAAAAGGAAGCAAGAAGAAATAATGCGCCCGATTTTATTCCTGGTGCATCACCTTATTATAATCTTTATTGTTTTTTTTATAGACTTTGCCATGGCGAAGAGACATCAAAGCAGCATCAAGCTAGCACTTCTTTTCAGCATGGGAAATAAATTTCTTTTGATATAATTAGAGACTGCCGGGATTTAATAACAATCTATTTTTGGGGAATCATAAGTTATGGCTCCCGGAAATAAGTCTATAAAGAAAAACAGGCTATATTTTAACTAAAGCCTACATGTCAAAGCAATTAATAAAATTCAACTATTCCAAAAGTTATTACAATTCCTATTGTAATAAGCGGGAATTTGAAATAGACAAATTGTGGTTTGCCAACAAAATGGATTAATTTATTTATTAACAAGAGATTTTTAAATTCAATATCATTTGTTTTTGTTCGGATTCCGAGAGTTAATTTATTGATATCCTCTTTATTCCAAATAGGTTCTGTGTGAGTATGAAATAAATAGTCCCATAGTGTTAATCCTGAAGTATAATTTCTTCTACATTCATCTTGAGTATGATGCAACACATGATATCTCGGAGTAATAATTATTCGAGATAGTGCTCGCTCAAGTTTAACATTTAGACCAATGTTGCTGTGCCCCCAGAATACAAGAACTGCTTGAATAAAATCAGAGATTAATAAAACAAAGAAATAAGGACCCAACAGCATAATCAAAACTATCTTTAAAACATTGAATAAAACATATTCAATGGGATGAAATCTAAAACTTGTTGTTACGTTAAGTGATTTGTCGGAATGATGTATTTTATGAAAATGCCATAAGGAAGTAACATGACTTAGGCGATGAAATAAGTACACGTACAAATCATACATTATGAACCATAAAATAAAGACAAGCCAAAAAGGCATCTTCAGCAAGTTAAACAACCCTATTTGATAATATTCACAATAGGCAGCCGCAGTTAAAGTGCTAAGAGGAAAAGCAACTATAATATTAACAATTCCCAGACACCAATTATTGATTCTACGTTTTCGAACTCCTGCTTTGCCTAAATGATGACAACTAAAGAAATATTCAAAAAACACCATCAAACCAACAAGTGCAAAAAATAAAAAAGCTCTGGTAATGGCATAAAAATCTAAATCTAGAGAATCCATAACAAAACCTTAATAAATCTGGTTAAACACAAAGAAATACAAACCACCCCCTTGGTGCTTATTCCTTAGCTTATTAAGTTATGTTAATCAGTTTGACGAGAATAGTGCTTTTATATATTCATCATGATCAAAATATTAGCACAAAAAAACCAATAGTATTGAATGCGAGAAAGAAAAATAGTAAATTTTTAATACTATCTGTACTTGTTTAACTATCTACATTACAATCTCCCACTCAGATTATTTTTTAATAGCCTGAGTAGCGTCAGTTTTATGTATGTAATGCAGTTGTATTTTTATAAGGATAATAATCTATGAAACGAGTACATCATCACCCTGAGACACACTCTCACCCGTCAAATGCTACTGTTCAAGTCAACAATGGACAACAAACTGTGGTTGTTAATCCGAACCCACCTTATTTTCCAGGCCAACTGCCTATGTACCACCCCAATAGTTTTTTTACAACGCATCATCATTCACCTTATTACGCATCTCAGAATCAACATTATCATCAACAACCAGCGCCAAACACCCATCAACACCCATAAATGATAGTAACTACTAATAAACAGACTATTGCTCTCTAAGAATAAGAGTTTAGACTGAACAATAAGTAATAACTGGTTTTCTCTGGTTATTACTTATTTTGCCCCATGCTTTTTTGACAAAGCACTTTATGGAAAGTTTGGTTTCTATTATTCTTGAAAAACGAAACAATCAAATGGACGGCCATGGTTAGCTATTTATTTTCAGAAGTACATTTCACCCATGCTCTAAAGAAAGTACTTGGAATAAGTGTTTTAGTTGGTGTTTACAGCGCAATTATTTATTTTTGGTTTGAACAAGTTAACTTGCATTCCAGTAACTGGCTATCCTATTCACAAAGTGTATTTGGCATCATTTTAGGTTTGCTTCTGGTTTTTAGAAGCAATCGGGCTTATGAGCGTTGGTGGGAAGCGAGAACTCTGTGGGGCCAATTAGTCAATGCCAGTCGTAATTTAGCAATAAAAATCAGGGTATTGTTATTGCCTAATACCGATGAAGCTAAAAAATTTTCTGAACTCATCAACACATTTTGCGAGGTATTGGCTATCCATTTGAGACAAAAAAGTACTCGTGATGACTTTAAAAAGTTTTTAGCAATGACAAATCTTCCCAATCATGTGCCCTCTTATATTGCCCAGGAGCTGTATCGTGAGCTTTCTGACAAGACAAAAGCATCGAAAAGATTGAATCTATGGTTATTGGATAACGAATTTAGCAAATTTATGGACATTTGCGGCGGTTGCGAGCGCATTAAAAATACATTTATCTCGCTTTCATTTCGGGTTTTTGTAAAGCATGTATTCATTATTTTTATCCTTTTTTTACCTTGCAGCCTAATCGATACGCTTGGAGTTTGGGCAATACCTGCTACCATTATTATTACCTATTTAATTATCGCCATAGAGGGAATTGCTCGAAATTTGGAAGAACCATTTGGTTTAACAGAAGATCACTTAAACCTTGGTTCAATAACAGAAAGCATTAGAGAAAGTGTCAATGAAGTCTTGCTAGGACAGAACTCTAATGAAGAATCCAATTCAATTTAGTATGGATTATAATTAATAAAAGTTTTTCTACTTAAATAAAAGGGAGTCATTATAATGGAATGTAAATGCAATCAATGTGGTATGGGCGTAAAAAATTTAACCTGCAGTAAATGTGACGCATTGTTGGTTAGTGGCACCATAGTCAAAAATGATGGGAATAAAGTTCAAGTAGCAAAATGCCCCAACGGATGCGGTCAAATCAAATCACCTGTTTGCTGCGGCCACGACATGGCGTGCTCAGTTTGATTATTTAAAATCAGTTAAGGATAGGAAACCTCAAGTCACTGCAATTGAGGTCTTATCCATAACTGAGATTAAGTGTCTTTTGTGATTTCATCTGAAGGGTGTACTTTAAAACCTATTAGCACTGTGTTTACGTTTGGCTTATAGCTCCCTCTCAACGTATCTTCGGATAAAGGTTCCATTTGAACCCCGGTAACACTGTTATATTGTGTGAATTGATAGGTTAAAAGTAAGTCTATATTACGAGTCAGCTTCGTTATTGAACCCGCCTTAACACTTATCCCGGTCAGCCATTCATTCAAACTATCACTGACCCCTACGTTTCCAGCAGTATTACTAAAAGCAATATTAAATCGACTTGATGACACGCCTGGACCTACAAAAAACTGAACCATGTCATTTAAATGATAGGTGGGTAACAAAAATAACGAATAACCTACTTTTAACTGCTCTTCTGCATAAACATCCTCATCAAAATACCATTCGGTGATTCTGTGTTTTGCCTTACCTGTAAATAGGTCAATATTTGCTTCAACTGCAGCAGATATTTTTGGGGCAAGAGAAAAATCATAACCTGCGATCAATTGTCCATGAAAATCAGTATAAGCATTATTAAAACTGGAAGTTGTTGGCACAGGATCTTCCAGCGGGTAAACCAGATTTTTATTGATTTTAACAGCATTGATTCCCAAATTAATTCCAGAATACAAGCCGGCATGAGATTCCAGTGCAAAAACACAAAGAACTAAAAAAAATATGGGGTATCTATTCATATTGAGCCTTTTTTATAAAATACTGGGGATAGTAATTGCATTTGAAGTTCTGCTAACACCGTTTTCATCCGTTGCGGTTATAGTCACATTCCGCACTCTTTTCGGTGTATTAATATTCTCAATGACAAATCGTCGATTATTTGCATCAAATCTTACTGTTGCACCAGGGGGCAATCCATTCACCGTATACACATCATTGCCAGTTGGAATGCAATTTGCATAGAGAACAAAAGCCTTAGAAGTATCCATAGGATTTCGATCAGCGCGCGTTAACTCTGGTGGTCGAGGTGGAACTGGAATAATAGTCAAATTGTTTTTGGAAACATTAAAAAAAGTCCCATTTGATGCCTGCACCATAATTCTTGCTGTTGACGAATTCAGATTAGGAACACAGATTACCTCACTTCCTGTATTGTCGACATTTGATAAGAGGGTAAAAGGAAAAGTTTGCCCTCCATCTATTGATAATAGAATGTTTACAAATCGGGCATTTATTGGAGGAAGGTTAGTATTGGCTACGTCCCAAGTGACTGTCCTTGGTGAGATACCAGTCCAGGTAATACCTGACTCGGTGGGATTCGTCACTACAAAAGGTCCAGCCTTACTTTCTACAGATAAGGTAGTATCTGTATAAGCATTGCAAGAACCTCCGGGAGTATTCCTGCGTACGGTTACCCTGAACTTCAAAGTGCGGGAGACTGAAGGTAAAACTTCCCAGGTAAAGGGACCATTATTAGCCAAGGCATTTAAATTGGGAAAATAACGTGTCCCCAATACTTGAGGAGAGAAACTTCTAAAATTTGGTCCAACTCTTGAGGTGCTGACAGGAGGCTGCTGTGATGCTTCATTATTCTGTTGCTCCCATGCAAAAGTTAATGCCTCATTACCTCCACTTTTAGTTGCTGTAGCAGTTAGAGCAAAAGGCGTTTGTGCTGGTATTTTAACCCCGCCATTCGTTCCTTGAATTACCGGAGCAGAGGGTATTGATGTCTTTACAGGACAAGTATGTGTTGCATCAGAAACAAAATTCCCCATTTCTTGCAAACTAATACCATTAAAATAGGGATCAGAATCATCTTGGACATTAGGGTCGCAAATTCCCGCATAGCTCATAATCGTACTGCCGCTTCCAGGCTCTACAGCAGTAGGATTATTTCTTTGACAATTATTATTTTGTACATGATTCGCACCAAATTGATGTCCTATTTCATGGGCAACATAACCGACATCAAATGGGTCTCCAACAGGATTACTTTGCCCAGTTACACCCATTGCTTTTTCACCGTTTATACACACGCTTGGAGTTTGAGCCAATCCACTGCCAGCGGCGTCAACCACATGACCTATATCGTAATTAGCTGCTCCAATCTCTTTATCGATATTTGCCTGATTTTCACCAATCATTTTATCAGGATCGCCGCTGGTATAGGGCTGGGTATTCGGATCTGTGTAAATAATCAAATTGTTATTAGCAATAATTTGCATCGTGATTGCCATATCGATTTCAAAGATACCGTTGACCCTGTTGACAGTTGTTGTCTCTGCAGCAAGTGCTTGAGGTACTGTACCCCCATGAAATTGGGTATATTGTGCCGTTGCCGCCAATGCAAGACGATATTTTTTTAATACACAGGGATTAAAATCAGTGAAATCTCTTTTTGAAGCCGCATTTATAAGAGGTTGATTTTGATTTTTCACACCGCACTTCATTTTTTTGGAAGTAATGAAATCTTTTTTGTAATAAATCATGTAGTACTGCGTATTACCCTTTATTAAAGGATCAATAAAGACTGTATCTCTACCCGGACTTAAGATCATGGCATGAAAACCTTGAGGTGTCAGATCAAACTTTACTAATTCCCCTGGATTATCAACCCCATAGGCGTCATACGTTTTAATTTCTGGAAATTTTGTACTTAATTCGGGAGCTAAAGTGCTGTTTTCCATCACTTGATAACGTTTTACAGTTCCATCCGGCTGAGGAAGTTCAAGTTGAAGGGGTATGCCTGTGCTTATACCATCACGATGAGGCGCATTTTCCAATTCTGCGTAAAGCTGGTTAACATCGATATCAACAACACGATATCGGCTTGCCTGGATATTCGCTTTTCCTTCTGAAATAGCTATGGAAGAATTAACTTCCTTAAAAAAATGAGTGATAACCTTTTCTTGTGCTAAAGCAAGTGAACAAAGCAGCATGAGGAATGCTGTAAGAAACGTCCTTATCATTGTAAAACCCATCAAATTGAGTAAAATCAATTATCATTAGAACAGTAAATCCAATTAAAATTGAAAAAATTACTTTTATTTTTTAAAAAATATCTATAAAAATTCTTTTGCAACATATAATACTTATTTTTTCAATGAAATTAAAGCCTTACCTTTCTCAGAAGAAGCGCATTTTCATTGTATTATCAGCCTGTTAAGTAAAAAATGGACCCAATAACTCACGGTGCTTTAGGTGCTGCTTGTGCACAAGCAGCTTTTGGAAAATATGACAAGAAAATCCCTTGGCAAGCAGGTGCTTTAGCAGGGATGGCTCCGGATTTGGATGTTTTTATTCGTTTTAGCCAAGAACCATTGAGCCTTGAGCAATGGCACCGTTATCTTACGCATTCCTTAATGTTTATCCCAATTGGAGGCCTGGTAGTCGCGCTGTTTTTATTGTGTTTTTCACAATATAGAAAATATTGGAAAGTAACTATTGGAGCCTCTCTTGTTGGTTATGCGACTCATTGTTTATTAGACTCATTAACCTCTTACGGTACCGTTTTATTTTGGCCCTGGAGCGATAATCGCATCAGTTGGGATATTATTTCTATTATTGATCCTGTTTTTACCTTGCCTCTATTCTTAGGAACAGCCTGGTCAGTCATCTATCAAAATCAAAAAGCAGTAACAGCAAGCTTGATTTTCTGCTTTTTTTTTCTGATTTTTAATACGATATTACATAACCGAGCTTTAGATGGCATTCATCAATACGCCACGACTAATAATCTCAAATTAAACCATACACGTGCTTTACCTAAATTAGCCAGCTCTACTGATTGGCGCATTATCGCCAAACAGCAGCATTGTTTAATTATCGCAGAAGCAAAAACCTCTCTTTTCTATCCGGCCACAATCAAGCTGATTCGACAGGCTTTAAGCTTTAATGAATCAATGATTCCGTTCACCTTGTCATCCGGACAAAAAAGAGATTTGGCGACATTTCAATGGTTTACCGATGGATTTCTAATTGTTGCCAATAAAAAACCATTAATCCTCGCAGACGCGAGATATACGATAGATGATAACCCCATATTCTCACTCTGGGGAATAGAGATATTGCCAGGGCAAGAACATATTTATAAATTAAGTTTGCCTAAAATCAATGAATATTGTAAATCGCCAGATAGCGAAAGCGATAAGGAGAACAGACCAAACTAGAAACAATTCCAATTAATAAATTCATTTTTTAGTTTTTTCAAAAACGACATAAGAATCATAAATAAATAAAGATTTAAATTTATCCCAAAATTGTTTCCCACAAATAAAAAAGCTTAAAGCAAACATCGTAGTCCAAATAATTTCTACCCAATAATAATAATAACTTCCATAAGCCAAGGTAATTTCTTTTACAAACACCTCCAGCAACCCTATAACAAGTGGAAAGGCAAAGAAAACCAAACCTAAACGATAACGAGTCCTTGAGACTTTTTCCTTAAAAAGGATATTTTTAATTTTTTGCTCGATAAGGCCATACACCTCTTTTCCAAGTAAGGCGATAGCTAAGACTATCAAAATTTCTGGAAGACCAAACACTAATATTGAAGATAGAAATCCCTTTATCAGCACTGAGAAATTGGATTGCACAATTAATGGGATCAGCAAAGGACATACTATCGCCAAAATTAAAAGAACCATACCCAGATAAAAACGGAACCTAAATTTCAAGATGGCTACTCACACTATTTATCTTACTTATAAATAGTAATCCAGAAGAAGATTGAATATCTACAAAATGAATAATTAATTCTTGCAATCTTAAATAAAGCCTTGCTCATCCGGTTTCTCCTTATAACCACTGGATGCCATGAAATTGGACTCTACGACTTTTTGCACTCTTGCATCGCATTTATTTTACAAAATGTCATTTTATTGTTATCAAAATAATGCCTTTTGTTTATAATATTGACAATTTATTTAAGGAATGATTATGGTTGCAACAACTCCCCATATTGAAACAATTACTTTTACCGACTGGTTCCTGGCTATTATTGACACTCCAGACATTCCCATCGATGAAATCGAAACCAGAATAGCTGAAGGCTTTAAGAGAAAATTGACAGAACGGCAATTTCAACAATTAACCGAATTAATCCATTTAATTAGTTTCATTAAGCACAAGAAGATCTCCAATCCTACCCTGGCTCTCCGTATATATGCTGATGAAAATACAAGCTCTCTATCAAGAACCGAATTGGTTGAAGCAGTCAGGATGCTTCCACCAGAAGATAATAAAACCTATGAGTTGGTAGCCTATTTGGCTCAAAAAAACAAACTGGAACGATATACTAACATAACGAAAGTGCCTCCTCTGCAAATTTACCAGGGGGATGGCGTATTTGAGCAATACGATGAATGGATTCTTCTTTTTGAACTGTTTGGGTTAACCCAGGCAACGCCCAGCGATTTCATTCCTGCCATTGCTCATTTATTAATCATCAAGAATTTTGGTATCCCTGAGATTAGGGCACTTTCAAAATTTATGAGTACTACGCATAAACTAGGCATATTAAGCCAAAATTTTATGGAAAAAATCACTCCTCATTTATGTAATGGGCAAATTATAGAAAAATACGAGTCATTCTTGCTTAAATTACAAATTAACGACTTGTTAACTGAGGAAGTTCTGGAAACAATTTATCCACTGCTCAAACAACTAGATACTCTTGAGGCCTTTTTTTCTCTCTATCATGAAGAACTATTACACAGCAGCGCTCTGTCTTTCCTGAGAGAAACTTTGCCATCCTTCTGCGAAATGAGCCTCCCCAGTAAAGTAAGTTATGACGATCAGGTACCAACAAACACGCCTTTACATCTGGCCGTTATTGAAGCTAACAAAGCGAATCTGGAACGAACGTTAACCTTTGCCAATCGCAATTTACTAATAACATGCTCTTATGACAATACAGCGCTTTTATTAGCTTGCAAACTTGCTGATAAAGAGTCAGCCCGATTGATTTTGGCGAAAATGCAAGAATTAGGCTGTGATGTCAATCAAAGAGATCATCATGGTATGACCGCCTTGCATTGGGCTAATTTTTATCATTTTGATGAGCTAATCAGAGAACTGGAGATTGCGGGGGCTGATCCCAAATTAAAAGCAGCCAATGGAAAAACCTGTGAGTATTTCTATCATCATCAATTCACTATGAACGATTTAAAATTAAACGGCAAAGAAATCATTGATGGTGCATTCAAATTAAGTGATTGTGCGCTAACCGATATTGCTTTCCATATGGATAAAATAGCCTTGAATTTAAAATTAACAACACCATCAGAAATTGCAGAACTGTACGCAAGGGATGAGATGGCACAAATTCGTTCAAGCAACCGGTTCTATTTGTTTTTTAAATTATTCCGGCCAAAATTAATTGCCTGGTTAGACAAACAAAATGAGCTGGAACAGCAAACTATTCATCATGTATCGGCTCACAGTTAATCCGTGTGGCATCATCAGCTTTATCAATTAGCAATCATTGCAATCTGCCTTAATTTTGTTAAGGGTAAGGTAGATTGCCTCAAGATAGATTAAAAACAACCCAATCGACCTTTTATTTTGCCAAAATGAAGCTAAAATAATAAATAACTATATAAAAAGGATCTTTAAATGGTTCGCCTCAGACTTTATTTATGTTCTTTGCTCTTGGTTATTCCCTTTTATAAAGGGTATGCACTGACTTTGACCATAGGTACCTTGTCTTATAATCCTCCTTTTGAAATTCAGGTCAACGATTCTTCATCGAAAAATGAGTTTTATGGTTTTGAAATTGAACTCATGAATGAGATTTGCAAGCGCATCAATGCGAAATGCCAATACAAGCCGTTATTATTTGAACAAATTTTAGCTGAAGTTAATTCCGGTACAATCAATTTAGGCATTGGAAGCATTAATATTACGCCTGAAAGAAGCGAGCGATTTTTATTCAGCCTTCCCTACAAATCCAGCTATCACCAGTTTCTTGTACCATCTAATTCGAATATAAAAAAAATTGACGATCTTAAAGGAAAGACTATAGGAATTCATTTAGGTTCACCTACTGCCGATTATTTAACGGTCTATTTCAACAATAATATTCAATTTAAATATTACGAAACATTCATGGATTTGCTTAATGGACTGACTGATCCGGAAGTTAGCGCGATAGTGACAAATAGCGATCAGGCACAATACTGGGCATCCAATACACCTGACTGTAAGTTATTGGGCGACAGTTTTCCTTTTGGAATAGGATTTGGAGTTGTCGCCAGATTAGGTCAAGCAGAACTTATTGAAAAAATTAATCAGGCATTAATTGCTATCGAAAATGATGGAACCTACCTTAAAATATATAATCTTTTCTTTCAGCCTTAACTACCATTTAAACAGACAAATGGCTCAAGCGCTTAATAAATCTATTGCTTTTTTCCTATAATCTGGGGAACAATAAAAAGGTAATATCATTCTATCAATATTATAAAAGACATGACTCTCAGCTATTTTATAAAAACATGGAACGCTAAAATAAAAACACCTATTGGCATTAGCTTCACAAATCTGATGCACTATAACTTTATAAGTCATTTAAAATAATGAGTTACCAATATTCCATTAGTTTAAAGAAAAAATTTCTATTCGCTTTTTCTATTTTATTTATTGCACAAATGTTCGCTTTTGCTCCTGTCAGAGCATCAACAAGGGATTCTCAGTTATGGACTCTTATGAACGCGATAGGCCCCATCAATAAACAGCATCGCAAAATAAGGTATTGGCTTGAAATACAAGAGAGGATTGGTGAAAATATTTCGCAACTGTCTCAAATGTTATTACGCCCTGGCCTGGGATACGAGCTCTGGCCGACAACAACCATCTGGCTCGGATATGATAGAATTTACACAGCACAGCCCTTTTCTAACCCACCTGTAAACGAAAATCGAATTTGGCAACAGTTATTGTGGAGCAAAGAGTATACTCGCTTCAGACTTACGGCCCGTTCACGCTTGGAAGAGCGCTTCATCGAAAGAACTATTCATACCGCTTGGCGATATAGACAATTATTTAAAACCAGCATCTTTATTCCCAAACATCCTAAATACGCAGCGGTGTTTTCTGATGAAGTTTTTTTTCATCTGAATGATTTCAATCTTCAACGTAATCAAGGTTTTGATCAAAACCGTTTATTTGTTGGTTTAGGTTATAGAACCAGTAAAAACAGCACGATAGAAATTGGGTATCTCAATCAAATGATTAAGCGCGTTAATAACCCTGACTATCGTGGAAATTATTTATCTATGGCTCTATTATTAAGCGAATAAACAAGCGGACAAGGCAAACAAACCATTAATTTCAATGGTTTGTTTGAGATCAATTGATTTAATTAAGTAGAGCAAACTGCCTGTAACTCTTGATCACTTAAATTAATTAAATTAATTTGAGTTCCTGATTCTGTACTAACTGAGATACTACTATTATTTTTTATTGTAATAGAAGTTCCCTGACCAGTTGAAAGACTTTTTCCATTCACTTTGCCATTGTTCTTTAAAACAATGATTTTTATTTTACCACTAACCTGCGTACTGCTCTGCACGTTACACGTAGCATTCAAAGTCCACAAAGTACTATTTTTCAATGTCTTGGTTTCGTTAGGACTAAGTCGTAGCGTTTTTTGAGCATAAATGGAAGTGCTTGCCAAGCCAATTGAAATACTTATCAACATAATAAAAAATTTGGACATGCTATTTTCCTTCTCCAGAATCCAAGGCTGACTTTTCTCTACCAATATGCACATATTATATACAGAATTACTTAAGGTTATCTTAAGGCTTTTAATAAATGCTTTTTCAAATACTTCAAATTTCATCAATGAATTGATTTAATTGCTTTACAATCATTTCTTTTTTAGAAAAAGAAGAATCATAAGTTGTTACCAAAGGAAGAGGCGCTTTATCCTTTAGAGCAATAGCCAATCTATACGTCTTTGTCCCTCTACTCCCAAGTGACTCTTCAACTATAATTTTATCCACATCAGAGAACGATAATTTGGTTTCCTCTGTCTTAAACAGTCCCTTCCTTTTTATTACGATTGTTTTTAATATTCTATCAAAATCAACGACAGCACCTCTGATAGTAAGCAACAAAGCACCCACCACCAGAAAAAAGCCGGATAAGCCATACATCCACCACGAGGCTGGGTAGCTCACTTTAAAAGTCGTTTCCAAGCTATTGCTTATGTAGTTGTTAATGCTGTTCGCAGCAATGTCCTTGTCGCTTCGCCCACTGGAACTACTCCCCGTAAGATTGACTGAACCTTTATCTGTTAGTAAATCCACATAATAAAGCGTATTTCCTTTACTTGAACGACTAGTCTTAACTACGGCAGCCTTTAAATCCCCCAATTCGGTGCTGGAGTGATATAAATTATAAACATTACTGTGTAAAACACATCCTCTAGCCAAATGATGTTGTTTCTCTTTACATTCAATAGTGTATTTCATCATTAATACTGCTATCGTAAAAACACTCGCAATAAAAAACAGAACTGCAAGTAAATAGATGGGCCACATACTGATAATGAGACGTACCTTGTTTGTGCTGACATAGTGTAATTTCATTTCTAATATTGCCTAGCAAATACCATATTTTAAATATAGCAACTCCAATCGATTATAGTTAGCTCTATTAATTGACATGAAACCCCGTCAACACTGGACAAATAAAAGCCGCATTCGATCTATTTTTCAATCATATGTATTTTTTTACAACAAATAAATCTTGCTTTTTAAAAAACTGTGATATTCTTCGTTACATTTCTTGATTCAAACTTAATCAAAGTGACGAATCTAATTTTTTATAACTTAACAAAAGATTTTAACTATGGGATGGACTGATCGATTTTGGAATGCGTATCGCGTGGTTACTAATACCGTAATCGAAGGTGCAGCAAACTCTTTAAATGCAGCGGGCTCACTAGCCTGTATGGTTGGAGGCGCTGGGGTCTCTCTCTCTTACTCCATGTCTGAAACGATAAAAGCAGGGTACTTCGGATCAGTTGGAGTAGCTGGCACAGTTAATCTGGATGTGACTGCAGTAGAATTTAATTATGGATTTAATCAAACCATTCCTTTTCGCAGGGATTTACTGGAAAAATCCGGCGGTGGCAGCTATGCATTGAATGATTTTGCCAATCCAGGCACTATTTTTATGATCAGTTCTCTGGCTATTCTTTCTGGGACTACCTTAAGGACTTTTGGGGCCAACCTTAAAAAATGGCAGCAAAACAGAGAAGACAAATATCACTTTAATTCCAAGTACGGCACTGACCTGGAGCCACCTACTTACAAAGAATATCTGTATGTCAACGCAAAATCCTTTTGTAATTCTTTAGCAATCGCTTCATTCAGCAGTCTTTTAACAAAAAATGTCCTGGATTTCTCAATTAAGGATTTATCAAAATATCATTTCACTTACCCTTTTAATGGAACCAATATCACTGGTTCAGTCAACACGCCTGATTATACTGGACCAGTTACCTCAGAATTTTTCCCTCTTGACTTTTTTGTGTCTCAAAATACAACCATCCACACCGATTATTTCAACCTGGTGGTCAATGAAAAAGTGAAAGCCCATGCGATGACGAATGTCACTTATGGCGGAGGAGTACTTTTAGAACCCAGCCATCAGTCAAGCGCCCCCCTTCTGGCCGCTTCTACAGCTATTGGTATCAGTACCTATTTGGCAGGCACTTTTTTTGGCAAGAAAGTCTTGCGAGAACGTGACGAAAGGCTTCAACGGTCAAGATCATCGAGCTATTCCATAGTTTCAGGCACTTTTTGGGATAATAAGGATGACATTGAGGCAAAAGGCGATGAAAAACATGAACACGCCCATTCCTTGCAGTAAAAAATGGCCTAAATCTCCTTCATGTAATATATTGCAATGAATAAAAATGAAATGGAGTTTTTCATGATATTTAAATCAAGGTTAGCTGGCGTTATTTTATTGTGCTTTTCAAGTGTTACCGGGTGGTGTTTGTCTCAGCCTCATGAGGAGGATAGAATCATTGTTTCAAACTGCCTGTATAAGCAACTAAAAGACAAAGCCAGGTTAATTGCCCAATCGGATCACTTTAGTTTTATTGCCATTTCCATTGATAACAATATTGCCAATACTCTACAAAAAATGAGACCAATATGCGGACATTACCTTAATACCGAGCCCTACATCAAAAACACCGGCAATAGTATTCTTGATTCGCAAAAATTGTTAGATAAATTGAGTCGCAACCGCCCCATCTCACCCACAAACTCATACCCTATTAATCATGAAGCACAAGTCCATGGTTTGTTCGAACAAATTGATCCAGCCAAAATATGGCAGACCAATCAACATTTAACCAGTTATATCAACCGATCTGCCAAATCCAGGACAGGAGTAGACGCTGCGCGATGGTTTAAACAGCAATTTGATACCTTAGCCAAAGATTATGGAAGAAAGGATGTCGATAGCTACTTTGTCAAAACGGGTAATAAATATATACAACCCTCAGTCGTCACGGTGATTGGAAAAGATAAACCAGGTGAAGCAATTGTTGTAGGAGCACATATTGACACACTGGATGGCAATATGCCTGGTGCAGATGATGACTCAAGCGGAATATCCGTTGAACTTGAAATGGCAAGAGTTCTCTTTTCATCGGATTTGGAACTCAATAGACCCGTTTATTTTATCGCTTATGCTGCTGAGGAAAGAGGACTTATTGGCTCTGGGTATGTAGTACAAGATTTTTTACAGAAAAAAATTCCAGTAAAAGCAGTAATGCAGTTAGACCAGGCAGGATATAGAGCCAACGCCAAAGACCAAACGATTTGGCTGTTAAAGGATTATGTAGACAAGGGTTTAACTGAATTTACAGCACAATTATTAACTCGCTATGTAAAAATTCCTGTTGGTTACACTAAGTGTGGTTATGCCTGCAGTGATCACGTGAATTGGACCTATGAAGGTTTTAAAACCACCTACCCATCTGCTACTACTTTAGACGATGATAATCCTTATGTTCATACCTCGGATGATACTTTGGATATTCTAAATCTGGAACATATGGTTAATTTCACTAAATTAGGCCTGGCCTTTGTAGCAGAGCTTGGTTTAAATTAGCGATGAAAGCAATAAAGTTCATACCAATTTAATGGTGCTCTGCAATTGGAGTTTATTAATGAAAACAGAAGCCTTGCTTAGATGGTTAAACGTAGAAAACAATGAATCCTATGATTCTATCAGAAGAAAATATCAACAAAGAATTGAAGCTTTAGAGAAAGAAGAACGCATTAAAAAAATGGGGGGTATAAATCCTTTTGCTCCTAAAATACCCCTTAATAACACCAGGATAGTCACTGCCAAAAAAATACAAGAGGCATGGGCTGCTATTGACTCTCAAAGCAAGTACCAACAATTCAAAGGACTAGCGCCTCAAGAAGAGAACGTACCCACATTTCCTAACAAAAAAACGGATAGCAATAGTGAAAAACCGAAGCTAAACCATTTTGTAAGGGAACGTCCGCAAGGCCCTAAAGGAAGACGTTTGCCTGCTCATTTACAAGCTAAAGTTAAAAGGGGTCCTCTGGACAAAGCTCACTGCAGACCAATGACTGAAGAGGCCGGGGAACAAGTTAATGTATTTTTAGACAAACCCTCCTTATCAGTGAATGACTTGCAATTTGCTGTTTACAAGGCTGTGCAAAATTATACGAATTATCATACGAAATCCGAAAACAAAAATAATCCCCAATACAACAGAGGACAAGGTGATGGCTATTTCAGTTTTTTTCGTCATGGAAGCTTTGGAATCTCTACAGCCAATAAACTATATACTTCCATCAGCGCAAAGAATGCTACGCTGGATGAAACCGTAGAAAAATTAAAAGATTTTCTGGGCCATTCCTCCAGGGCGTATCATCATCATTCCTTCACATCCTACCTGGCTGATGCGCTTGCTGAGAAGGGATTATTAATATCACATCCTGGCAGCCGATATACGCAAGAAGACGTGGTGAATCAACTTGAGCAATGGATAGCACAAAATTCATCTGTTAATCATTTAAAATCATAATAACAAGGATATCCTGCTGTTTTTTGCACCTGAAGTAAAAACAAATAAGTTAGTACCATCCATCGACATCCGTGCCTATTCTTTAAATCAGGCACGGCAGCTGCCCTTTCCTTACTTATTCATTAAATAAAACAGGACAAAAATTTATCTCCACTTAAAGGTTTTGAAAAATACCATCCTTGTACCATATCACAGTTCATTGAACGCATTAATTCCAATTGTTCTGCCGTTTCTATTCCTTCAGCAATAACTGACAGTTTCAGATTACGTGCCATGGTTATAATACTATTAATCAAACTTAACTCATTATGATTTGAATTTACACCCTGGATAAAAACCCGATCAATTTTTAAACTTTTGAATGGGTAGGATTTAATATACTGCAGGAAAGAATAGCCCACCCCAAAATCATCCAAAGAAAAATGAATACCCATGTCACTTAACTTATTTAATTGAGATAAAATGAATTTTGAATCATCAATAAATGCAGACTCCGTAATCTCAAAAATTAGAGAATCTGCAGATAAGTTCGTCCTTTTCAAAATTAGTTGCACCTTATTAATAAAATCCTTTTGTTTTAATTGTAAGGTAGAGATATTCACCGCTACTTTTATCTTGCTACTGGTAATAAATTGCCACTCTTTCGCTTGCGTACACACCTTATCCAAAATCCAATAGCCCAGTGGAATAATCATCCCTGTCTCTTCGGCCAAGGGGATAATCTGGTCAGGATTGACTTGACCCAAGGTTGTATTTTGCCAACGTAACAAGGCCTCCGCAGCGACTACTTTATTTTCTTTAAGATCAATGATTGGTTGGTAACAAATATATAACTCATTACGTGTTAACGCCTGATATAACTCCGTCTTAATACGAATATGGTTATTTGCCTCCTCAACCATAGTATTTTGAAATACTGTCCAATTATTTTTACCCCGCATCTTGCTCTGATACATGGCTGTATCTGCATTACGCATTAAAGTTTTGGCATCCTTGCCATGATAAGGATATATTGCAATTCCTATACTTGTAGACACCAGTAGTTCTTGTGATTCAATTACAAAAGGTTGAGAGCAAACTTCTCGACATTTTTTTGCTATACTTTCTGCATCGGTATCTTGCATGATGTTTTCTAAAATCATCATGAATTCATCACCACCCAAGCGTGCAATAGTATCGGTTTGCCGTATCACAGATAGAAAACGTTCCGATAACGCTTTCAATAATAAATCGCCAACGGCATGCCCTAGGGAATCATTAATCTGTTTAAACTCATCCAAATCTAAAAACAGCACCGCCAATTTTTGATTATTGATGTGTGACTTTGAAATGGCTCGTCCCAGTTTATTAAAAGCATAGAGACGATTAGGAAGATTGGTTAAATTATCAAACGTTGCTTGGTGTTTTAACATTTCCTCGTAGCTTTTCTTCTGAGTCACATCCTCCATAACAGCCAGATAATGAGTTATTTCTTCATTCTCATTACGAATTGGAGAAATAATTGCTGATACCCAAAAATGCTCTCCTGATTTGTTTTTATTCAGTAACTCGCCATGCCATTCTTCCCCATTGGCTAATTGTTCCCACATGGTTTTATACATTTCGTGGGGAGTTTGGCCTGATCGTAAAATTCTTGTATTTCCTCCAATCAATTCTTCCTTACGATAACCTGTTTGCTCTATCACTTTAGCATTGACATACTCAATAGTTCCCGTTTTGTCAGTTATTATGACTAGAACCGGGCTTTGCTCTAAAGCTCGTGTTAACTTTCTTATAGTCGCTTCGGAACGTTTTTGAAGTGTAATATCTCTTACTATAGCCAAAACCAATTTCTCTCCAGTCGCATTAAAAACCGCTAAACGAACGTCAACAGGAAAAATTGTGCCATCTTTTCTGCGGTGCATACCTTCTATGTTCATGGGTCCCTTTTGAACATCCACCCACAACTGATTTAAACTTTCCTGAGAAAATCCCACTTCAATATCCCAAACATAGGAATTAATTAGCTCCTCCCTGCTATAATTCAAAGACAAGCAAGCCGCTTCATTCACTTCCAGAAATGCTCCCTCCAAATTATGAATAAAAATACCATCCGATACAGCGTTCATTAGATTTCGATATCGTTCCTCGCTAATTTTTAGTTGATTGAATCGATGTACTTGTTCAGTAATGTCTTGTTTAATTGCTATATGCTGGGTAATTCTCCCTAATTCATCATCCATCACAGGAACAATGATAGTTTGCGCGATCCAATAGCTGCCATCTTTTTTTCTTGAGCGTATTTGCCCCTTCCATGTATTCCCTGATTTAAGTGTTTGGTTTATTTGTTCAAATAAATGAACGTCTTCGACAGGTGAACGCAATAAGGATGCCACCGTTTTGTTCATCGCCTCGTGAGCATTATACAAAGTGATGTTCTCAAAAGCAGGATTAACATATTGAATGACAGCCTCTTCATCGGTTATTTCGACAGAATCACCTGCTTTTTCCAAAATAGTGGTCAGTAGCTTTTCCCTTTTTTTACTCATCAATTTGGCTAAAGACAGGTTTAATACACCCAGAATATCCTTAAAAAAAGGCATTAGTATCTCAAAATTAAAATTAATAGACTCAAACCAGAAACTAAGACAAAATAAATTACCTTGATATTTATCTAGGCAAATATCGATACGCTGCTTTGATTTTTCTTTAGAATGCTTCTTGAGCTTTGTATTATTTATTTTTAAAAAATGCCAATCCGGCATTGCAGTTAAAAATTTCTCTAATTCGTGTTGCGCATCAAATGTTAATCCATTAGAAGCAAGAATATTGATATGACTGCCATCATGATGCCAAATCGCAGTAATTGTATCTTTTAGTAAGGGATGCTTACCAAGTAATTTTAACCCGTGCAAACTTAAAGTATGTAATGTATTTTCATCGTAACTCAGTTCAATCAATTGGCTTATTAAGCTTCGTTCTAGTAGGTTAAGATGATTGAAATTATCTCCTGAAGCGAGATGATTTAATGGACGCGACCCTTTAACCTTCCTCATTTTATCTATCATGTGCTAATTTAGATCTACTCGCATCGTTTCTGTATAATAAAGCTTAGGATGTAATCGTATAATAATCAAAATAACTGCATCAAACATGATCAATTCACAACTTCATCATAATTTACAGACAGCGATATTAAACAACCTTATAAAATTTAATTGACTAATGACTTCAAACTGCCCACCAATCAAGTTAACATAGAGGTCCAACACTTTATTTAAAGTATCCATGCGAACATCAAGCTTCCTAGATAGGTTAATAGGTGAAGTCGATAGTGCGCTTCGAACTCTTGTTTTGCCAAAAAAACGTATTACAGCGCGCCAATCCCCTGCTGAAAATCTTGTAGACACCGAGCTTTCCAATGAGGAAAGGAAACATATTTCAGGATTAATGAGAGTAAATCATACCGGAGAAGTCTGCGCTCAAGCGCTTTATCAAGGACAAGCTCTAACAGCACGGCTGACTCACATCAAAGAGCAAATGGCTAATGCTGCGGCCGAAGAAGTCGATCATTTGGCCTGGTGTGAAGAACGATTGTATGAATTAGGCAGCAAACCCAGTCTTTTAAATCCCATCTGGTATTGCGGTTCTGTTCTATTAGGTGCCTTGGCTGGATTGGCTGGCGATAAAATCAGTTTGGGATTTGTTGCCGAAACAGAGCGCCAGGTAACAGCTCATTTACAAAGACATCTTCATTATCTCCCGGAAAAGGATAAAAAATCAAAAGCCATATTAGAAAGAATGCAAGAAGACGAAGAACATCATGCGAATACAGCCATGGAAGCTGGTGCAGTTGAACTTCCCTATGTTATTAAACAATTGATGAATGCTGTATCAAAATTAATGACTCAGAGTAGTTATTATATTTAACAGGATATGATTACATATGGACTACAATACGATATTCATTCTATTTGTCATCTTTGTTGCCTTCGTATTTGATTTCATTAATGGATTTCATGACGCCGCCAATTCGATTGCAACCATAGTCACTACAGGAGTTTTAACGCCAAGACAAGCTGTACTATGGGCTGCTTTTTTTAACTTCATTGCTTTCCTGATTTTCAATTTAACTGTAGCCCAAACAATAGGCTACGGTTTAATCGATACTGATCTGGTAGATACTTATTTTATTTTAGCGGCCTTGATGGGAGCGATATTCTGGAATTTAGTGACTTGGTATTATGGACTGCCATCAAGCTCCTCCCATGCCTTAATTGGTGGATTGGCCGGTGCGGCAATAGCCAAGGGAGGCCTATCTTCGCTCAAGATTACAGGTTTTGCCAAAGTAGCGGCAGGTATATTCATATCTCCTGTTCTAGGATTATTGATTGGCTTATTATTTACTCATATTTTCACTTTGTTTCTTAGACATAAGAACGAAGAAGAACTGAATACATTATTTAAAAGCTTTCAACTGATTTCTTCAGCATTATTAAGTATCACTCATGGAGGTAATGACGCACAGAAAACGATGGGGATCATCGCGGTATTACTTTTTTCCGTATCTTGGCTTGATGGTGTATTCTATGTCCCATTCTGGGTCGTCATTTCATGTCACGGGGTAATTAGCCTGGGGACTTTAGCCGGAGGCTGGAGGATTGTGCATACCATGGGAACTAAAATTACCAAACTTAACACACTGAAGGGTTGTGCCGCTGAAACAGGAGCCGCCATTACCATTTTCGCCGCCACAGAATTTGGAGTCCCTGTCTCAACTACCCATACGGTCACAGGTTCCATTGCAGGAGTTGGGTTAATCAGTGGAATAGGTGGCGCCCACTGGAAAGTTTTACGAAGGATATTCTACTCCTGGTTGCTTACCATTCCAGCAGCTGCATTAGTTGCTGCTGCCATCATGACCATCTCACCGACTGTTTAGATTCTAATTTCACTCGGCAGCACAATCCCCTTCAACACTTAACGCACTATTTGTCCTGCTAAATGCAAAATAGACCACTATACCAACTAGCATCCAAATCATAAAACGCAATATCGTTACCCATGGCAAATTCAGAATCAAATAAAAACAGCTTATTATACCTAATATAGGAACATAAGGCATAAACGGGGTTTTGAATGGCCTTTCCATATCAGGATGAGTTCGTCTTAAATATAACACGCCTCCACAAACAATAATAAAGGCAAACAAAGTACCAATATTTACTAACTCCGCCAAAGTACCAATAGGAGTCACTGAGGCGAGAGCTGCCATTAATATACCGCATAACAATATAATTCGAACTGGTGTTTTAGTCTGTTCATTCGTTTTTGATAAGAACCGTGGCAATAAACCATCTCTTGACATCGCTAAAAACACCCTGGTTAATCCATAGAACAGAACCAACATGACTGTGGTTAAACCAGCAATTGCACCTACACCGACCAGTCCAGCTGCTGTTTTATAACCCAAGACAAGCAGAACATGACTGATTGGTGATGAAACGTTAAGAGTAGTGTAATGGGCAATTCCGGTTAATAAACCTGAAACCAGAATATATATCACCGTACAAATAGCCAGAGAGGCGATTATCCCTATGGGTAAGTCCCGTTGTGGATTAATTGCTTCTTCGGCGGCAGTAGAGACCGCATCAAACCCCACGTAGGCAAAAAAGATGATTGAAGCACCTTTCATTACACCAGCCCAACCATATGGCATGAAAGAAGACCAATTTTCAACCTTGATCTCACCAAATGCGATAACCATAAAAATAAAAATAACCAAAAGCTTAACTAGCACCATGATATTATTAAATCGAGAACTGGACTTCACACCAATAATTAATAATGTAGTTAAAACAGCGATGATCGAAATGGCGAGAATATTGAGATTACCGCCGTCAGCAGGACCGTGTAATAAATGAGTTGGAATAAATATTTTCAGAGCCATTAAAAAATCATTGGCATAACCGCTCCAGCCAATAGAAACAGCGGATACAGCAATAGAATATTCCAATAACAAATCCCATCCAACGATCCATGCGATTAACTCACCAAATCCTGCGTAAGCATATCCATAAGCACTGCCACAACCGCCTATGCTGGCAGCCAATTCAGCATAGGATAAGGCTGCAAAAGCACAAGCAAATCCGGCAACAACATAGGAGAATATCACGGCTGGTCCAGTTAGAGTGGCGGCTACTATTCCTGTCAGAACAAAAATACCAGCACCTATAATTGCACCCACTCCCAAAAAGGTAAGGTCAAATACATTAAGGCATTTCGCTAAATGTGATTCATTGTCTAATGATCCTTTTATATCTTTTTTACGAAACAAGTCCATGATAGTATGCTCTCAGGTTTATTTTTTATTGTTTATTTCAGAAATTTAAGTTATCAATAAACATAAACTCCGGTTATCTTCCATCTAACAAAACCTTACACAGTTCAACTCTACCATTAAATTATAGCTGGGAGAAACCCTGCAAAGGTTAAAAATTGAATGAAAAGATTAATTTCCAGCTTAACAGTAATTTGCTCTTTAAATGCTTTCGCGACATCCGAAACGGCATCTTATCCTTGTTCTCGATGGATCCCTATCCTTAAACCCGTGTGTCAACGTATCCATCAAACATGGACAGAAGGCCATGATGATATGTATTTTTCGGGTTACGCCTGGCATAATCGCTATACTTACAGACCTGAGAAGATTAAATCCTACAATGAAGCCGCATGGGGTGGCGGATTAGGTAAAAGTCTTTTTGATGAAAAGGGAAACTGGCATGGACTTTATGCAATTGCCTTCCTGGACTCCCATCGCCATATAGAACCCGCCGTTGGTTATGCCTATCTAAAAACAGCTTCCGTGAATAAAGATTTAAAAGCAGGCCTCGGATACTCCGTATTGGTTACTTCTCGCGTTGATTATGATAACGTCCCCTTTCCAGGTGCATTACCATGGGTCGCCATTTTCTATAAACGAACAACGGTTGCGGCAACCTACATCCCTGGCTCAGCAGGAGCAGGAAACGTGTTGTATATCCTCGGGAAAATATCATTATAAATATGTAATAACCCCTGCATACGACAAAAGATAATGCGGAATAAATACCAATCATATCCTTTTAAAATTGTTGCAACTGAAAATTCAACTTGCTAGTCTCTTGAAGATTTTTAACTGTTAGGTAACAAGGAGAAGTAACATGATGTTGAAAACCAAGTTGACTGCTTTTATCGGTGCTGTAATCTTGGCTGGCTCTTCTTTAGCAAATCAAATAAAACCTGAGGCATGCCCCAGTGTACCCTCGATTCAATCGGAAGGGATGTCCATGTCTGCTGAAATTTTGGAGGGCATGTATATTACCTATAATTTAAGTCATTACAATACCAGTTCAAACTGGGTGTTTATTGTAGGACCAATCGCAGCTGACAATGATGATATGGCATTGGCAGAAAGCAATAAATTACTTTCAACCATGTCAGGTTCTCCCCATCCAGAAGATGATGGAGAAGGCAACTGGATATGTCAATATAATACCGAATCCAAGGACATTATAGCATTTGCTATAGAAGCAGATGATATGATCTCTCCATTGAAAATGATGAGATACTTCAGAACAATTCGCTGATCAGCGTATAACAACAACCTGGATACGGAAGCACTATTTGCTTCCGTAGCTATCTGTATTTCAAAGCCAATCAATATTTGGGGTTACCCACTTCGATTTTATCGTTCAAAAAAATCCTGGTAATGAATAGACCAAATCAAATTCAATGACTATTAAAGAATGCTTAAGAACTTCCCTCTTTTTGGTACTTCTTTATTTTATGTGCTATGTTTTCTTCATGACCCTCAACATCAGGACGAAAAGAAAATGAAATCGTTTATTGAGCAAGCTCAATTCTATGCAACTTACCATCAAAACACAGCGACACGTTACACGCATATGGCAGGAGTCCCGTTAATCATGCTTTCCATCATGATCTTTTTGGGATTTGTTAAAATAGTTATTCCAGGTGTTTATGCAACCGATCTCGCTTGTTTAGCTACATTAGCAGCCCTCATTTATTACTTCCTGTTAAACTGGCAACTCGCCTTGGCATTAACTCCCATTTTAATCTTTTTGTTATGGTTAGCCAGTTGGTTTAACTATGATGGCCCAACAAAATTCGGACTTTGGGTATTTATTATTACTTTTATCGCAGGTTGGGGATTGCAATTATACGGTCATTTTATTGAGGGAAAAAAGCCTGCCTTTATGGTTAATTTTACCCAAGCCCTTATTGCGCCTTTGTATTTAACAGCAGAATTGTTTTTTATGGCAGGACTTATGAATTCTCTAAAAGAACAAATTTATGGGAATGAAGAAGGAAACATCAATACTGAGAAAGAAAGCAAAGGCAAAACAAAATCCAAATCTTAAAGAAAGTCAAGCTTCACTCTTAGTGAAGCTTGGCAAGAGGTCTCATAATAAATAACGCCATTTTTCAGCCGCTTCAATCAGTTATCCGCAAAATGCGGCATTAGAATTTTAAAGCAATGGTGAATTTTGTTGTTTCGTTTAAAATCCTGATCGATGGTCTGCGGTGTGATGTCTTGTATTGCATATTTTTCTTTTAGCATCGGCTCTAACTTAAATTGGCGCAGATTAGTAGAGAAATATAAAACACCATTGGGATTTAATAGCCGCATTGCCATGTTAATCAAAGAAACATGATCTCGTTGAATGTCTAAAATATCGGCCATACGTTTTGAGTTTGAAAAGCTGGGGGGATCTAAAAAAATGACATCAAATTTGTCCCTGGTAATTTTCATCCATTCCTTGCAGTCATATTGCACAAATTGATGCTGGGACAAATTAATATCATTTAACCTAAAATTATCTTCCGCCCAAAGTAAATACGTTTTGGATAGATCAACATTCGTGGTTAATGCACCGGCCAGGGCGGCATGGACACTTGCACTGGCGGTATAACAAAAACAGTTCAAAAATCGAGTTCCCGGCTCCAATTGCGCAAATTTCAAGCGCATAGGTCTGTGATCGAGAAATAGCCCTGTATCGAGATAATCATACAAATTCACTATCAATTTTGCCTTGCCTTCTGTCACAATCATTCTGTGGCTGGTTTTTCCTATTTTTTGATATTGCTCCGCACCCTTTTGCTGCTTTCTTTGTTTGACTATTAATTTTTCATGGTGAACATCTAATGCTCGAGGAACAACTTGCAATATCTCAAGACTGCGTTTTTCCGCCTTGTGTACTGGAATACTGGCTGGTGGCGCATATTCTTGCAGAACAGCATAGTCATTATATATATCTATGGCATAGGCATATTCGGGCAAATCCGCGTCATAAATTCGATAACAGGAAATTTGATTCTTTTTAGCCCACTTCTGTAAATGATTTCTGTTTTTTTCCAATCGGTTAAATAGCATTTGTGCATTATCAGACAACGGTGCATCCGGGGTATTTTTAAGCTTATTCGCCGCAGAAAGAGTCAAACAATAGAGTTTGCACTCTAGTGGCCCATTATATAAAGTATATTGCTTATCAGCCCGTAATCCCAAGGCTTTAGCCAAAACCGGGCTGGAGGTTAAAATAGCCGCTTGCCAACCTTGATAATAAGTATGTAATGCAGTGCCCAATTGCTGATATAAAGGAACAAGCTGAGTTACCTCGCCCAGTCGCTCGCCATAAGGTGGATTGCAAACAACCAATCCTTTTTTTGTCCCTGGCCTACAAGCGTTTAGCGATAATGTTTTAAACTCAACCAACGGTAATACCCCTGCCCTCTCTGCATTGGAATGTGCAAGAGCAATTACTTTGCTGTCCGTGTCCGTACCAACCAGCTTAACTGCCAGTGGTTTAACTTGCTGTAATGCCTGAGTTCGCAATTTTTCCCATAGAGAACTCTGATGTCGGGCCCAATATTGTAAGGATTGATCTTGTCGCAATAAGCCTGGAGCAATATGAGCCGCCATCATGGCAGCTTCTATAACTAATGTTCCTGAACCGCAAAACGGATCATGTAAACCATATCCTTGAGCAGCCAACTCTGGCCATTTGGCTCTTAATAGCATGGCTGCTGCGATGTTTTCCTTTAAAGGAGCTTTCCCCGCTTTTTTACGATAACCTCTTTGATGCAGGCTATATCCAACCAGATCAAAGCTCACAGTCAAAATATCATTTTTCAAATGAGCATGAATTAAAATTTGCGGTTTTTCCTTGTCGACTGAAGGCCTTGAGCCATTCAATCGGCGAAAATGATCCACTATGCCATCTTTGACTATTTGAGCGCCAAACATGGTATTACGAATTTGCTCTGATGCGCCATGAAATTCGATGGCTATGGTTTTATCATGGGTGAAAACCGTTTGCCAATGAAAGTCTGTGCATAACTGATGCACAGCTTGTTCTTTTGCAGCATGGCCACTAAATAAAATGAGTTGAATTCTGTTGGCAAGTCTTGACCATAAACATAAATTATAAATTACAGGCAGGCTGGCCTCACCATATACTCCTTGCGGACTCACCTGAGTAACATGAAGCCCCAATCCCTTGAGTTCGTCTTCCAGCAAATACTCCAAACCTTTTGCACAACTAATGAATAGTGAGTAATTCATTTTATTAAAGACCTTAAATAGCGAAACAGTGCTTTAGCAGCGCCAGTATTTTTATCTTTCATCTGATCATCTAATGCTTTTTTAATCAATTGTCTTAATTGTTGCACGTCGTCAGGTTGATAGGCATCAATAAACTCTGTCAAAGCTTCTTTTCCATCTTGCAATAACCTGTCGCGCCATAGTTCTATCTCATGAAAAGAGGCAGTCATTGAACTCTCTTCTTCAAGGATTTTTTCATAGGCAGCAATAATCGTTTCAAAATCGGCTGCTCGCATTAACTTGCCTATTAATTGCGCCTGTCGTCTTTTGGCTCCATGGCTTTTGATTGACTTGGCATCCATAATTGCTTGACGTAAATTATCAGGAAGGGGTAAAGAATCGAGCTTGGATGTGCTTAGTTCAATAAATTTCACGCCTATATCTTGTAAATAATGGGCATCTCTTTTTTTCTGTGATTTACTGATTTGTTCATCCATAGGGCGATATATTTTTTAAAATAACATCAATTATACTATATAAGTGCATGTCCAGATAGGATAGACTCTAATCAAATTCGAATGAAAACAGGCAAATACCAGCACCTTCAAAAATCAGCCTGGATCATCATGTTGGTTGAGCATGTCTTTAAAGACTCTGTTCCTGAAAAAACAATAAAGAAGAATCCCAAGTAAGCTGATAAACTCAGTCCGCTGCAGCGAGTTTAATAGAAGATTGAACATATTGTTTCGCAGGTCTTGATCGTAAATAAGTATGGCCAATCGCTAAAAAATTATAGATAAGGATAAACAAAAGTAAAAAATGCAGCCAGGTTATTGTTAATTTCGTAAAAATTGGAATGGTGATCATAACACCCAGACATCCTGAAAAGCTTAAAATCAAAGTCTTTTTTAACGGGATTTTATTTTTTTGTAAAAAAACCAATGTGGTCAAGGGCTGTTGCATAGCCCCTGCCGTTGTCATGATAGGAAAAGCCACAACGGGTGAAACATTCATTAAAAATAAAACACCTTGTACCATGACAAAAAGCCCCACCCCGACCGAAGTCAGAGAACCACAAACCACCATGGCAAAAAAACCAATAACCAGTTTCCAGGAATGTAATTCCGTCAAATCACCACCAACTGGCAGTATGCGAAGCTGGTGGGAGATTAAAAGAATAATGATTAGGGCAAATGAACAAATCATTGCCAGTCTAATGGCTTGCTTGCTTAACTGACTCACGACAAAACCACCAACTAATCCACCAATACAGGTTCCGGTGACTAAAGTAAGCAAAGTAGTTAAATCAACATCTATCATGTTTATAAAAAATAAAGATTCTATAGCTCCAGGGAGCACTTGGGCTCCATTATTCACAGCCGGTAATTCATCATCCCTAAAAGTACCTAACAATTTTGCCAAGGCGACATTAACAGCGAAACTACCAACACCCACTGTATCCGCAATAAAAGCAATAACCCCGCTACACATTAACTTAACATATTGGGAGAAGGATAGAGGCAAGGAGGGCTGCTGAATAAATTTTAAAACCATTACGGCCAGGCAGAATAAACTCAATATTAGTATGCAAAGCGTGATTAAAAAAAATGCCATTCTGTTCCTAATACGAAAGTAATATTAAATCCTAATGATTTTAAAATCAGAGCTTATTAAGATTTCAACTCCAGGGAAATCTAAAAGATAGATCCTGATTGATTATATACTAATTTCCATGCACGGCAAACAACACTGCGAGCAAAAATAGCTCGCGATGAATTACAAGAAAACACTAATTTGCTTGAAGCAAAAACCTGCTGGAAACTCTTGCACCCCTTAAATAGCACACCCGGCTGTATCAATACCTACTTGGCCAAAAGCAGACTTAACCTTATTGATATCCGAATTTAAATCCCTGGCAGCATAAATCACTCCACAAGCTCCGTTTTTAAAATCGGTCGTAGGGGTCCAATATTTTGTATTGGCAACAACCATGATGTGATACGCGTTTTTAATACCCATATCTTTGGACATTAAGTAAAAAGCCTTATTAAACACACCACTGGCAGTATGAACTATGAAACTCTGGCGTTCTTGAGGAAGCGCAATATGCGCATTGGCATAGGCTACTACCTCATCATAATTGATAGCACAATAGCTGCCATGACTTTGCGCAATACCTTTGTCCAAACAATCCGCAGAGCTTCCGTCAGAAGAAGGATAATCCATGAAACGCAAAGCCTTGCCAAAAGAGTCGCGAATAATTGTTTCACCAATGCCCCATGTTACTTCATTTGGTTGCAAGTAAGCCTTGTTATACAGCTGAGGATTTGTTTCCAAAAGATAAGCTCTTGACGCCTGTCCTGCCATATCAGACAGCGATTCATTAAGCGCGCCAGATTGATCATGATACTCAAGACCAGAGTGTTGCTCTGTAAAACCATGAGTTACCTCATGACCTGCTACATCTAAAGAAACCAATGGGTAAAAATCCATTCCATCTCCAAATGACATGGCTTGCCCATCCCAAAAAGCATTATCATAGCTTTGTCCAAAATGAACTCGCATAACCAATTGCATTGGCGCGCCATTAGGATGTTGTAAGGCATTAACCCCATACCAGTCCTTGTACATACCAACAATAACATGTCCGAAATAATACGCATCATTGCTTGGGGAAAACCCTCCATTAATATTTTCTTCTACATTATTATTACAAAGGTATTCAAAAGGGGTATTGATACTGTTTTCCCAGTCCCATTGGGAATTGAGATTAACCAATTTAACTTTTGAGTTTTCCATGACGCATTGACTGCCATTTTGAGTCACATCCAAAGCAGGTAATCCATCTTTACCATACCAATATTCCTGAACCTTCTCATTGCCCCCAGGCCCTGTATCCAAATAATTTTTAATATTGTTCCATTGCTTAATCAAAGCTCCGGTTTGAGCATCAATAACAAAAAAAGGCCAGTCTGGTTTGCCGTCTTGCTGTACGCTTTTAAATGAAACCAAATAAACCAGCTTTAATTGACTATTTTGATCAGGTCGAATCTGCAATTCGGCGGTTTCCTGTTGTATGTTAGACTGGGGGCTGAATTGAAAATAGGACTTTTTTGCATAGTCCTTGGCTTGTTGTGCGCTAATAGCCGGTTTCGTATTAAGTTCTATATTATCCAATAAATGCCCGTTCACCTCTGCATTGTCATTGGACTGCACTCCTGAGTCTGTTCCTTTAGTAATCATCACTTGGGCGCCAATAACAGGTATTCCTTTATACAGTTGCTGATAACGAACAATCATTTGATTGTCTTCTTTTGTTTGATTTAACTTTTGCAATGAATTATCAATAACAGCAGAAGAACTCTTTAAAATAATCGCATTCTTTGGTGTTTGTAGTATAGGGTATTTATTGATGCTATTGAGAGGGGCCTGATACAAATCTACATTGTCAGCAGCAAAAATACTTGAAGTAGATATCGACAAAATAAAAAACATTGTTTTTTTTAACATACACAACTCTCACAGAATACACAATGGCGCAAATAATGTCATAAAATTAAACATTATGCAATATTTATTTGCATATCCTGTCTTAGTATGTGCACCTTTATGCTCACCATGAACTAAAAACGACCATAAAAGACTGAATCAGGGGGGCATTGTAGAAGAAGATAAGCTGGGTACTATGAAAAATGAAATACGCCCCTATTCGTAATTAATAATTTATAACAGAGTTCTGTTTGCTCAGACGGAAGACTTTATTTCAGACTCTAAATTGGCGCGATAACCTCCGGCCAGTTCTTGATATAACCGAACGATGCTTAGTAACTCTTGCAGTTTATCCTGATTTAAACTGATATTGATTTTATCAAGCGAAATTTTGCTGCTTAAGGTTACTATATAACTTTGAATACCTGTCTGATACAACCTATCATTCAAATTATATGCTTTTGCCAAATGTTTTTGAGCAAAAGCTGTCTGTTTGAGCTTGTTAGTTAAACGCTCATTCTCTGATAATGCATTGGTCGTATCTCTTAATGCTTTTTGTAAAGTATCAATATAATTAAAATAAGAAACCTTATTTACACCTTTAGCCTTCGCTACTGCACCTAAAACAGGCATATCAATAATAGGTGCTTTCAACAACTGATCATTAAATTTCACTGTTTTTTTAGGTAACGCGTAGCGGCTATCTCCAGCAGCCAAACCACCTATGTAATCTAACTGTATTGTTGGTAAAAGATTACTTTCTGCAACGCCAATTCCTTCATGGGAAGCACGCAAACGGTTTTCAGCCACTTGCATATCAGGCCGGTTTTCAAGAACCGTTAACGGTAAAGAACCAGGTATTAAATTATGATTTTTAAGTTGTAATAATTTCTTAACCGTTTTTATTTCGCCTGGATTTTGGTTTAGTAAATAACGGATAGCATTGCGACTTATAATGATATTACGCTCTGTTACTTCCAGTTCACCTTGTATCAAATTGACCTGACTATACAATTCTTCCGGCTCAATTTCAGAACTTAACCCTCCCTGGTAAACTTTCCTGGCAACCTTTGCCAGCTGAGTAAGATCATTGGCTAAGGTCTGTAAAAATTCTTTGCGTTCTATTTCTGCAAGATAGGTGAAATAACTTGCTGCTATTTGTGAAATAATAGTTAGTTTGAGAGCATCGTCTTCAGCTTTTACCTGAGCAAGGGTATATTTTGCCTGTTTTTGCTCTCTAATTTGATTGATGATATTTATGGTATAATTTGGAATAAAAACAATCAGAACGCCAGGAAACCCAGTTGCCGGATTTCTTGAATAACCGGTCATAAGATCCAGAGTAGGTGCCCACTGATAACGAATTTTTTTAAGCTCTCCCTCTGCCGCTTCAATGCTCCCTCTTGACATACCAAGGCTTGTATTGGAAAGCAATCCTCTTTCAATCAGTTGGTTGAGAGTGGGGTCTTTAAAATCACGCCACCAAGCCATATAAGGAATATTCTTGCTGTCAATATTTTTAACATTCTTGTCCGTTACAGACCATTTGTTAATCACTTCAACATTGGGTCTGTGATAGGGCTCACTATAGCATCCGACTAAAAAGACTGATAATAAAATGATTTTAACCGGACGTAGCATTCTTTACTCCCTCGCTAAGGTCAATTGTTTGCTCTCCTGCAACAAAATCTTTTAAGTGCACCAAATCTTTTTGAACCTGTTGAAATAATTGATAATAATTAAACGTATGATAATGTTTGGTATAATAAGCCATATATAAAGCTTTCAGGCCAATAAAAATTCGATTGGCCAGTTCCACAAACTGATTAAATTCATCCCCAACGGCATGTTCTGAACTGATTAAAAACTGGGAATTTGTTATGAGCTTATTGACCTCAAACAAGCTGTCAGTCAACTTGATACAAGCTTGGAACCACTCTGTTTTTTTTATTTTACCCTGATTTAACAAGCGAACCAGCCTGTAAAGATCATCAATCACTTCAGCCTGAGTACTCTTGATAAATCGCTGCATCAGCCCATAATGCCTAAACCAAAAGTATTCAAAACCCAGAATAATAGTAAAGGCAATCAAAGTGCAAACCGTATAATCAATAATAAAATAGAAGACTGGAAGGGTATCTTCCGTGCTAAAGTAGCCTGAGCCAATTACAGACACATTGACAGTAAATACAGTGGGAACACTGTATGCCCTTCCTACCAGAAAAAAAGCAAAAAAGACCATTAAGGGCATAATCAGAATTAACGTTCGATAATCCAGATGACCTATAAACCACAATAAATATCCGGTGAATAAGCCTAAAAGGACCCCTAAAAACCGATGATACGTCCTGAATATGGTTGTTCCATTATCAAAGCCGGCATAAATCATCATGACAGCAAAGCCCGTCCACCCTGCCCGTGGATAACGCAACCATTCCTGGACAAAAATAGTAAAGGCAAAGACCGTACTGATCTGAATACAGCGCAGCTCAAGATAAGAAAATGCTTGAACCCCTAACCATCCGCGCATAAGTAATTCCAGCTTAAAATTAATTGATACAAAACTTCCAACTCATGCGTTTCTTTAAATGCAGGCAGCTCCTGGTCTGAGAGTATCACTGGTTGTCTCGCTTTACAGGCTTTGCAAAGACGTTCAAGATAATGATGTAAAACCATAACGTATTCCCTACGTAACTGCTTTTGAAAAGACAGCAAGTAAGACATGGTTAAAATTAACTCAAAAGACAGCATGGTTATCTTTAATATACTGTAGCACTTAATATTTCTTGGAAGCATTTTGGAATAGCGCTCCATCACAATAATGCCTGAAAAAATAGCGATGGTTTTGACCTCTCCCTTACAAATCTTGGCAGATAGAGATTCCAGGCCGGTAATGACTTCAAAAAAGGCACGCTCCCAAATATCAAAATAATATTTTTTGGGAAAAAGAAATAATCCAGCAAAGATCACCGCCATAGCAGCCAATGTATATAAAGCATTATTAATGGCAATATAAAAATTGCTGTCTGCCTCCACCCCATAAATTAGGGAATACGATGCCAAACTCAGCATCAATGGAACAATAACAAGCATTTTTTTAAAATGGTGAAGCACAAGGAAATAAAGAGACAAGGTATAGAAAAAAACAAAAAAAATAAAAAGTACGTTGTATACGGAAATTATGCCAAACAAGAATATAGAGAGTATGCTTCCTAAAAGAGTATAGAGTAAAAGCAAGTACTTTTCTTTTAACGTTGTTCCCGCCGCCTCCACAGTAAAGCAGGTGATTGGAGCATAAAAATAATAGAAATACGGATTGTCAATGGAAGAAAAAAAGTAAAATATAATCATAAGCTGCAAAACGAACACTGCTTTTAGCCCATTAATACGATGTTCTTTATACTTATCGTAGGATGCGAGCTTATCTTTTAGTTGAGATATAAACATAAGCACTGGCACCAGGATTTAAAGGATAGTCAGGATCGGGATCCAATATTTTGATTTGTAATGGAAATCGCTGAGGAAGCAACAGCCATTCATTTTGATTTGCAACGACCTGAATTTGACTCTTTGGGGCAGTAGTTTGCCGTTCAGCAGCCCATAACGAGTTGACAACAACCCCATGAAATATTTTGTCAAAATAATACATACGCAAAATGATATACGCTTTATCACCTTGGCGTACGTTTCGTAAGTCCGTTTCATTAAAATTAGCCTGGATATAATAATTTGCAGTATCTATAAAAGAAAACACCGGTTTATGGATCTC
This sequence comes from Legionella pneumophila subsp. pascullei, assembly GCF_900637585.1. NCBI lineage: Bacteria > Pseudomonadati > Pseudomonadota > Gammaproteobacteria > Legionellales > Legionellaceae > Legionella > Legionella pneumophila. Next base: position 19,733 of record NZ_LR134380.1, on the reverse strand, counting down.
GATAGGGGTATTTGGAGAGACATACATATTATCTATCACCCCATCACCAGGAGCTCTGACAATGGTTAAATCAAGATTAACCTTGGCATTATCCATTTTTGCCTTAAGGCTGGCGACAGTATGTCTTTGTTGTTCAATCCTGGCTTGCAAAACCGCCACTTCCTGTTGCAGAGCATTTCTTTTATTACTTAGCGTAGAAACATCATAACCAAGATTTTTTAATTCAAGAATAGATACCGCTTCAGCCACATTCTTATTTTTTTTAAGGCCAAGAGCAAACTGGGCTTTTTCAAGTTCAGCATCCGTTGCTTTAATCAATGCAACCGTTCTTTCAATCTGCTTTTGAAATACGTCTATTTTCTTTATCCCCTCCTTATAATCAGCCTTTGCTTGTTGATAAGCCAACTCATAAGGAACCCGGTAAACACTAAATATAGGATCGTTCTTTTTTACTTTCTGACCATTCTTGACATAGATTTCAGTAATAAAACCAGATACATCAGCAGCTACAGGAGTCACATTAGTTACAACAAACGCATTATCAGTAAAAGGGATTAAATAGGAAAATAAATGAAAAAGGCCAATAATAAGAGCCAAGCCAACGACAATGATGGGAAGATTAATGTAATTTTTGGCTTTTTTAAAAAACACAGGAATAGAATAACTAAAGAAAAGCCGAATTTGTTTAATTGCTATTTTATACCATGTGGCAAACTTCTCTTTCACAATGCAGCGCCTCTTTGATGATGACTCTATCATACAACATAAGTTTATCTCTCAAAGAGAGAACCTCTATGACAAGGTCTCTCCCTTTTCGGCATTAAAACTAAAATACCTCTTTTTTTCGCTTTCGAAACAATCGAGAAAGATTATTGGGTGACTCATATAATCGGCTTTTTCCATCCTCAGGTAAATAACCCCATTGAGATTCTTCTGCCAGCACAGCCTTGGCATCCAAGTACCCTGAGTCCATTCGCTTCCTAATGACTACGCGGCCAAAGTTGTAATCCTTTGATGCGGCTTTTACTATTCTTGAACTGTAAGCCAAATGAACCAAAGTACAATGATGCGGGCTTCCAATATCTAACAAATGAGCGCCCTTCTTCTTTTGCTCATCCGTTAAAATACAGCTCAATTCCATCATTGAATTTCGCATTTTTTGTCTCTGCAAATAATTATAAATAGTGCGTTGCGCATGGGTTCCATATGAAATATCTTTTCTTCTCTCTTCAATCTCACTCATGCTTTTGGGAATAAACGATCGTCCACCAAAACAATCAATTAGAAAACACAACGTATTTTCTGCTGGAATGGCCTCCAGAATAACTTCTAGTGGGGTGTTAGAATGAACGCCGCCATCCCAATATAACTCCCCATCAATATTAACTGCAGGAAAGCCTGGAGGTAAAGCAGCACTTGCCATAATGTGATCAACCTCTATACGATAATTGATATTATTAAAATAGATTAAATGACCATTGCTGATTTGAACGGCACCAAGGCTTAAGCGAATGGGGCAAGAATTCAACAGATCAAAATCAATAAGATCCAGCAGCGTTTTGCGAAGAGGAGTCGTATCATAATAGCTTAGAGTCGTTGGATCACCCCATAAAGGAATTGTTCCAGTGCACCATTTTGGAAAAAAAAACTCGGGCTGACCAAATAATAAAGCAAAAGCGGCGCTTAATTTATTATAAAAATCTAAAGTAATTTCGGACTCGCCTAGAAAATCGAAAAAATTACCCGGCGCAATTTCATCCCAAAATCTTTCGAGTTTTTCAATACGTTTTTCAGGGGGATTCCCTACAATAATCGCAGCCTGTATAGCACCAATAGAAGTTGCTGCAATCCAGTCTGGTTCATATCCGGCTTCAAGAAGTCCTTTAACTACTCCAAATTGATAGGCTCCCAGTGATCCACCGCCTTGCAACACATAAGCCACTCGAGGGAAACGTCCTTGAGCCTTGGGTGGTAAGTTATCAAAGCGATTGGCATAGGGATTATTACCGTGCGGTTTAGATTCCACTTCCAAACTCATAAAAACTCCTTTTTCACTTTAGTTGACCATCGCATCCTGACTGAAATATTGGGAATACTTGCTGCTTTTTAATAACTCTATCAAAAATTAGATTGATAATTACATTGTTATTAAATAACGTGAATTATGGATTAGGATTATATAAGAAGCTGTCGATATCCCGGGTTCGTTCGGGCTGAGGAGATGCGTAAGCATCGTCTCGAAGCCTTGGCACGAAACATTAAATTCCATACAAGGCTTCGAGACGGCATAAATGCCTCCTCAGCCCGAACGATTCAAGATAACGTATCCATAACTCACGTTAAATAAGTTTCACGGAAATCATAAGTGTTTAATCATTCACATTGTACTCATATTCCCTTGAGCAACCAAGATAATATATGCAGATCAGCCTGAATAGTTTTAACTATCCAGCCAAAATCAACAAAATAAGCAACTAAAAATGTCCTGTACGAAAATCATGCATTGCCTGCATAATTTCTTCCTGGGTATTCATTACAAAAGGACCGTATCGAACAATAGGTTCATGAAGTTTAGCCGCAGCTATCAATAAACAATGATTTCTATTTTGATTGTCTTTGCCCTCTATTTGTATTCTTTCGCCGTTTGTCAGGCTAGCTAAAGTCCCTGCGCTAACTTGCTGTCCTCCTATATTCACAATGCCTTCAATGACAAAAAGGATAGCTTGATAATCATCGGGAATCGTTTGTTGGATAGCTTCATTGGCTGGGAGAATAATATCAAGAAATAAAGGTCGCGTCGCAATTTCAACAATGGGTGAGCTCAATCCTTGATCAATAGTTCCTGCTATTACTTTGATGGTTGCACCTGATTCCATGACCTCAATAGGTAATTGATCCGATGATTTTTCCTGATAACGAGGCTCTTGCCATTTTTCTGCTGCAGGCAAATTTAGCCACAACTGCAAACCATGCAAACGACCAGTTGACGACGAGGGCATTTCCGAATGAATAATCCCTTTTCCAGCAGTCATCCATTGCACGCCACCTGCATTGATTACTCCTTTGTTGCCCTTATTGTCTTCATGGGTAATGGTTCCCTCCAGCAGATAAGTAATTGTTTCAAATCCACGATGTGGATGAGGCGGAAATCCGGCAAGATAATCCAATGGATCTGTACTGTCAAAATAATCAAAAAGCAGTATAGGTTCAAAATGATTGGTTTTATCAGCACCTATATACCGACGTAACTTAACACCCCCACCTTCCCGTATTAATGTTCCCTGGATCAACTGCTCTACTTCTATTGCCTTCATATGGACTACTCATTATTACTATTCTATATAAGATAGTTCAAAATAGTATGGTTTCCTAATGGAATTACTATTATTTAACCTATTGGCAGGTTCGGTTATCAAGGATATGATGAAAATAGACTCTAGGGATAGGAGCGGAACTTATGAACACAACGGAACATACAGAGCTGGGCAATGGTTTGCTCATGGATAAAATCGAAGGCAATCCTTACTTACGAATAGATGAGTTTGGTGTGCTCCATCTGCGACTCCAACGATTCAGTGAAAACAACCTGCCTGAACCAATGGAGTTAGAGATGTCCGCTGGCGAAATTATTGCCATGGCGGGTGATTATTTTACTCAGGCTAATTGGACTATGGATTTGGATCTACCCAAATGCGAGTTCTTTAATTCCCCGATAGAATTGGGAAAACACCTCATTCGCAAGCCTATAGATCCTAAAGAAGAAAGCGCTTTAATTACAGCATACAATAACTTGGCTGCTCCTGATGTAACTCGAAAAGAAATTGACCGTATTTATTCCATTAATAATGCTAACTATGTACCCTTTTCGCCTACCTTGAATTTCTATGCTCAACAACTGATGTATTATTTTCGTGTCAAAGATTACGGGGAAATGCTTGTTCGCAATCAAACCCATTTTACGCCATGGTCTATTCGAGTTTATATCCTGGGTCACGCTATCGCCTTAAGATATGCTCGTTTATCCTATGAATTAAAACAATTAGCTACTGACAAAAATTATCAATCAGATAACCCTGATTTGAGTACTTTAAAAATCTCCTTACAAAATAAAAATCAACCTCTTTCAAGCAATACCCTACTTGATTTGGCAAACCGCTATCATGCCCAAGCTTATTCTATAGAGCTATTTACTTTTCATTACTATTCCGATCATTTTGCTACAGGACATATGTCCATGATCGGCGATTTACGTGTCGTATTAAAAGAGCGTTTTGGGATATGGGGCAATATTCTGGCTAATAATCTTCATGATGAAGTAAATCGTGTTGGAGTTTATACAGTAAGACCCTATGACCCAACTCCTAATACGACAGAAGCCCCTTCTCGAGCTCGTGGGGATGGAAAATTTGATACATGCCTTAATCAATTTAACCGTTTAGCTTGCTTAAATGGTATGACCGCATCACTAAAAGACATCAATCAAGTATTATCTGGAAGTGAAATACCGGAGCAAAAAGATTTTGGCGGTTTGGTGCATATGCCCGACGTTGATTTTAACTCAAGACAACATCAACCACTGCTGGTTTTAAGTAAAGGAAAAGTATATTACCGCAACAATCTCAGTAAAATTGAAATACTTTCTCCTACAGAATATGAACAGCTCAGACAAAATCCTGAAAAACATGGGTATAAGGAGCTAACCAATAAATGGGCTGCGTTTAAATTAGTTACCAAACTTCGCCTCTTTCCTTATCTTTATGACGGCTCAGTTATGCCTGTTTCAGATGAAAGGCTCGCTGAAATTATCGCAGATGAAAAACGAAGAAATCCGCAACGAGCTCCCATCCCCACACCAACATGCCTTCCAGAAAACGAGCCAACTGTATTTGATTGGCGAACAAAAGCGAGCTGGCGTAATAACAAAGACTCGCTGGATATTTTGGATGGGTTAAAAAAGCACAGTATTTTGGGAGCGAAACAAGCTCCTTCGGCCATTCAAGAGGAAGAAGAGGTTCAGTTGAATTTGGGAGTCTGATTGTTTCCTGATAAACTAGTGGCCAATTGTTACTATTTAAATTTTAGCAAACCAATTAAATATGTCTTAAGGTTAGTGAGTTGAATATAAGCAAATACAATCATTTTCTTATGTTCAACTTGCATAACATAATAACCGCAGACAATTTTGTCCATTCAAGAGGTGATCATGAAGCGCTTAATACCTACTTTCATATACCTGCTTATTTTAGCAATTGCGCCCTTCTCTGCTCATGCAGAAGCGCTCTTGAGAGATACCCTTGGTCACAATATTCCTTTTTCATCACTTAAAGGAAAATGGGTTTTTATAAACTATTGGGCAAGCTGGTGTGAAAGCTGCATTGATGAAATCCCTGAGTTTAATCGTTTTTACAAAAATCATAAAAACGATACAGTAGCCCTATACGCCGTCAATTACGATGCTCTGCCTTTACCGGAGCAAAAACTACTAATCAAGAAATTTAATATTAATTATCCTAATTTGTTAAAGGATCCGGCTCAGGATTTACAGTTGGGAGACATCACAGGAGTCCCTGTAACTTTTGTATTTAACCCAAAGGGGCAATTAATTAAAAAATTATACGGAGGACAAACAGCAAAAACATTAGAGAAAGTCATCGAAAGGAATAGGAACGCCTAAGAAGATAAATAAAAATTATCTTTTTGGTCAATACATTAAATCAGGACTTACGCAAAACCCTAATCTCTTTGTGAAAAACATTTTTTGTCTCAAGCTTGGCGTTTTTGTGTCCTGTAAATGTTTTCTTGTGAACCGATCAAATGTAGGCTCCACAGTCTGTCTGGCTTGGCTATTCATGAAAGCAACCGTCGTTTTTGATCAATCGTTATTCTAATTTTCATTAACCAATCACCGTTTTCATCTACAGACTCTTTAAGTACAGCGCCTAATTGGTATAATTGGGCTCGTAATTTTGCTTGGCCGGGTTTAATTACAACATCCTCAATTAAAATCGTACCATGCAATTGAGTTGCTATTGCTTCTTTTAAAAGATCCAGACCAGCTCCTGTTGTTGCTGATAACCATACCTTGCAAGAATCTTCAGTATAATCAATTTTTGGCTGCCAACCTTCCTGCAAATCAATTTTATTAAACACCTGAATTACCGGGATATCACTAACTTTCAATTCATCTAATACCTTTTGTACTTCAAAAACCGTTTCGCGCCAATTTGGGTCAGAAATATCAATGACATGTAGTAACAGCTCAGCCTGTTGAGTTTCCTCCAAAGTAGCTCGGAATGCTTCTACCAAATGATGGGGAAGATCACGAATAAATCCTACTGTATCAGCTAAAATAGCAGCAGACGACCCCGGCAATTCCAGTTTGCGCATCGTCGGATCCAGCGTTGCAAACAATTGATTAGCCACATAAGTGCGCTCCCCTGTTAACGCATTAAATAACGTGGATTTTCCGGCATTGGTGTAACCTACTAAAGAAATAGTAGGCATAGACGCTTTTCGCCTGGCCTGCCTGTTTTGATCACGACTGCAGCGTACTTTTTCCAAGCGCTTATTGATGTAACGAATACGCTCTCTTAACAAACGCCGGTCCGTTTCCAATTGGGTTTCTCCTGGGCCTCTTAAACCAATTCCTCCTTTTTGTCTTTCCAAATGGGTCCATCCACGAATAAGCCTTGTTGATAAATGTTGCAATTGGGCCAGTTCAACTTGAAGTTTACCCTCAAAAGTACGAGCTCTCTGAGCAAAAATATCAAGAATTAAGCCACTTCTATCCACCACTCGACATCCAAATAATCGTTCGAGATTTCGCTCTTGAGATGGGGAGAGCTCATGATTGACTAGCACTAAATCCGCATCGAGTGTATTTACCAAATGGGCTATTTCCTCAGCCTTACCTTTCCCTACATAATATTTAGCATCAGGGGTAGCACGGGCACCTAATACACAATCTAACACCTCCGCCTTCGCTGAAAGCGCCAATTCTTCAAACTCAGTCAATGCCTTATCCGCATCAACTCCGGGGAGAGCCAGCTGCACTAAAACAGCGCGCTCACCGCCTTGTGGACGTTCAAACACTACCCTAATCCCCAAACAAGAAATTGATTAGTCTGCCACAGTTCCGTCTTCCTCACCAGAGCTTTCCTCAGCAGGAACTTTGATCATTCGAGAAGGAACAACTGTTGAAATGGCATGTTTATAAACCATTTGGGTTATGGAGTTTTTGAGCATCACCACATATTGATCAAAAGAATCGATTATCCCATGCAATTTAATACCATTGACCAGGAACACTGAAACAGGTACCTTTTCCTTGCGCAATTCATTTAGGAAAGGGTCTTGTAGTAAATGATTTTTAGACATTGCCTACTCCTTGTTGTTATTGTAATTTTTAAAGGCAAAAACGGGTATCTAACTATTTATTCGACACCCTATAATAAAACTTTAGTATATTTTCATGACAGCGTGGTTTGAATTCGTTAATATAGTCAATCAAAATATTTTTGCACATCTACAATCAGGCTACTGATGAGTTAATAAGGAGATTTTAATGACGTTTACTTGCGATGAATTAAAAGGATTAGAGCATCCATATGAAGTACTTGGCAATGGTGACGCACTGGCTGAAAACCGTGAAGAGCTAAATAAATTAACCAATGATGAAAAATTAGTTTTAGCCAGCCGCCTGGTTTTAGAGTGCCCCGTTAATGAATTAAAAGATTTTGCTCATGCGATTGAGGCAGCAAGAATGCCACAAGATGATAGCGATACCTTTCATTCTGTTTTATTTCAAGCTTATCAGGTAAAAAAAAGAATCATTTCCTTGCTTGATCCACGTAATAAAAACCCTCATTCCATGATATTGGAAAAAGAGTTTGATGGTGAGCTATTTAATAATTTTAATAAGTTGGCTATCGATGTATTAACCAACAATGAATTAGCCATTGCATTGAGACTGGCTGAAACTACACCTCCCCAAGAACGTTCACGAGTATCTCAAAATATTAACAATATTTTCCCACAGTCTCTATTTGCCGCTAAAGTAGGTCACGCTTTTGCTGTTCGCAGAGACATAGAGCGATTATTGTTAGGAGACAGGCCTGATCAATTCTTCTCAAGCCGTGAATTCAAGATCGATTCTTGTATCGAATTCGCAAGTTTATTCAATGTAATTAAAGATAAAGAATCTTCAATTGCCGGAAAACTCGCACTGCGAACCTCGGCCGAAAATCGCACCGATGTATTAAAGAAAATTAAAGGTTTCTGTACTGAGGATAGTGAGCTTGCAATAAAAGTTCAATCCGCTTTTGCATTAAGAAGGGATATAGACCGTTATCTGTTAGGCGATAATCCAGAACAATTTTTCAATAGCCGTGATTTTAGCGTTGATTTATGCCTTGAATTTGCAATTTTATTCCCGGAGTTATTAAAAGAGCATGAGCAAGCTATCGGAGAAAGGTTAGCTACACTGGATGCTAAGGTACGTTCAGATATCAGTAGAAAACTCGAAATGATCAATGGAGCAGCTCACGAGCAATCAAGTCCCTTCAGAATGATAGCCAGTGCCATGGTGCCCAAAGAAGAGCCCTGCCTGGTAAAGCCCACACCCGTTGTCTTACCTTCTACCGAGGAAATGACACCAAAGCAAGAATCTCCAACCAGTTTACGCAATAGAAACGTTTTATTTAAAGGACAATCTGAAGAACAAAAGAAGAAAAGCTCTCCGTCAGAACCCATTGCCTCAGATTCTGAAGAGGAAGAAGAAAAAAGTAATTGCTGGACTAATTTTTGCGGATTATTTGGCAAGTAAACCATCCGTATCCTTTGCCCTTACTTGGTTAAGGGCAACTTTACACTTTTTTACCCATTCTTTACACATCATGCAGCGACAATTCATGTTAGTATTTTCCCATAAATTCATTGACTTATTGTAATCTACTCAAGTTAAATCGATGAATTAAAAATAAAAAACCGCTTTAAACTTAATATGATTCGAACAGAATGCTATTGAACAAGTTTACTTTTTAGTTTTAAAACAAATAAGCAAGACCTTTACCTCATAAAAAATCAAGGAAAACAGAGTGTGCTGTCCTGAATGAAGAGAAAGTTCTGCTTCCAGTTGATAGTCGGGAGCCCTTCAATAATTTCAGAATAGCTGCAGTTATGGATGTCATTGGCAGTTAATAGCAGCAAAAATGAACGGTGAATTGAAATTAATGCTAGTACAATGAGAGCTTTTTTTGATAACATAGCCAGATTTTTAATCTGTATTGATGATTTGATTTAACCAGGAATAAACAATTCAAATTTGAGACAAAAAATTACTTAACAGCATTTATTGGGAACTCTAATGAAAGAAAACAAACTAACGGTAGCACTGGTTCAGGAACAATGGTATGAAAATCCTAAAGAGCATCAAGATAAACTGGCTTCGGGAATATTTTCAGCCACCCAACAAGGAGCAAAACTCGTTTGTTTACAAGAGCTTACCTTAAGCCCTTATTTCTGTACCCGTTGTGATGTTGATCCTGTCCCCTATATGGAGGATATTGCCGCCGGCCCTACTGCTCAATTTGTTAGCCAAATGGCAAAGGCGAATCAAATTCATATTACAGCGTCACTTTTTGAAAAGGCAGGTTACAATACTGCAGTAGCCTTTAATCCCCAAGGAGAATTGATTGCTGTTACCAGAAAGCAACATATCCCTAGTGGTGAAAAATACCATGAAAACTTCTACTTCAAACCAGGTAACTCCAATTACCCTGTCCATGCCATCGCAGGTCACCTCTTGGGACTACCCACGTGCTATGACCAATGGTTCCCTGAACTATCAAGAATTTATGGGTTAAAAGGAGCTGAAATTTTGGTTTATCCCACAGCTATTGGAGGAGAGCCAACCGCACCAGGATTTGATAGTCAACCCATGTGGCAAAAAGTTATGGTAGCACAGGGAATTATGAGCAACACCTTCATTATTGCAGTCAACCGTATTGGCTGTGAAGATGACTTAAACTTTTACGGAAGCAGCTTTATCAGTACCCCTATGGGTGAAATTTTAGCTCAGGCACCGCGAAATGAGCCTGCTGTATTAGTTGCTGAACTGGACTTCAGCCAACGTGAATTGTGGGGACGATTATTCCCATTTCCCCAACAGCGAGAACCCGAGACTTATCATGAATTAGTCAAACCCCGTTAATCCCCTTTGGAAAGCAAGAATGAACAATAATACTCTATCAGATGAAAATCTTTATAACATTGAAAATTGGGGTGAAGGATATTTCAGAGTCAACTCTAAAGGAAATATTGAGATCAGTAAAAAACCAGGTAAACAGGGAGTTGAACTGCAAACTATAGTTGATGCAGCCGATCGTGCCGGATTGCATTTACCTTTACTAATCCGTTGTAGTGATATTCTGCATGATAGAGTCCACAGAATTTATCAGGCGTTCACCCAGGCTCGAGAAGATACTGATTATGCAGGCAATTACCAACTGGTTTATCCGATTAAAGTAAACCAGGAACAAAGTGTGGTGCGTGAATTGTTAAAATCGCCTGATAATCAGATAGGCCTGGAAGCTGGCAGCAAACCCGAATTGATGGCGGTTATAGGTATGTTGGGAGACCAGCAAAGCACCATAGTTTGTAACGGCTATAAAGACTCCAGCTACATTCGTACAGCGCTAATCGCTCAACAAATGGGGCATAAAGTTTTTATTGTTATTGAAAAAAAATCTGAATTGGACATTATTTTAAAAGAATCTGCGCGCCTTCAAGTCAAACCGACATTGGGTGTACGAATTCGGCTGGTCAGCAAGAGTGCTGGCAAGTGGGAAAATACCGGCGGAGTTAAATCAAAATTTGGATTAAATGCCAAACAGGTCCTTGAATTGATTTTACAATTAAAAGCCAATGATATGCTGGATTGTTTACAGTTAATGCACTGCCATTTAGGCTCACAAATAGCCAACATTCATGACATACGCCATTGCATGCAGGAAGTAGCGAGATACTATATTGAGTTACGTCAGCTCAATGCTCCGATAAGCACAATTGATGTTGGAGGAGGTCTGAGCGTGGATTATGAGGGAACTCGATCTAATAAAGGATGCTCAATGAACTACAGCCTTGTTGAGTATGCTACTCACATCATGTTGGCCTTAAAACATTTATGCCAGGAAGCTGATATATCTGAACCAGATCTTATCTCTGAATCAGGACGAGCATTAACTGCTCATCATGCTGTATTAATTTCCAATATTACGGATATAGAGATTATTAATAAAGCACCAGTCCTTCCTGAAATATCCGAAGATGACTCCCATGTTATTCAAGATATCTATGACACTTACCAAGCTATCACGGACAGCTCACCCACAGAAATATATAATTATGCTGCTCATTCGCTTAATGAAGCGCACTCCCTTTTTAAACACGGGGTAATCAGTCTGCAGGAAAAAGCCAAAGTGGAAGCTTTTTATACTAACATTTGTATGGAAATAAAAGATAAACTGGATGAAGAAAATCCAAGTGAAAAAGCTTTACTGATGCGAATCAATGAATGCATGGCCGCCAAGATATTTTGTAATATCTCTTTTTTCCAATCTATTCCTGATGCTTGGGCCATTGGCCAGATTTTCCCAGTAGCTCCTATCTCGCAGCTTAATAGAACGCTTAGCATGCATAGCATCCTGCAAGATTTAACCTGCGATTCAGACGGTACAATTAAACAATATCCTGGTAGTTCATGCGTTACAACCACATTGATGCTCCCTTCCTATGATGTCAATAACCCTTATAATATGGGATTTTTCCTGGTTGGTGCGTATCAGGAAATATTAGGTAATCTACATAACTTGTTTGGAGATACCAATTCTTTGGATGTAAAACTTTCTGATGATGGGCATTTTGAGCTGGATGATTTAGTCAGTGGCGATACTGTCACAAACGTGTTGAATTTAGCCCATTTCGATACTAAGAAATTAATTCAATCATATGAAAAGCAATTAATAAAATCAGAACTACCTAAGGAAATAGCACTCTCTTACTTAAATGAATTAAGAAGTATTTTTTCTCAATTAACTTACCTAGATGGAAATGTAGCACAGTGATTATGAATACAACACCTCAACAATATGGTTTTTATATGCCTGCTGAATGGTATCCTCATGAACGATGCTGGATGGCATGGCCCTGTCACCAAGGCACTTGGTCTAAAATCGGATTAGATAAAGCTAAAATGGCCTATGCTCGGGTTGCAAATGCTATTTCTCAATTTGAGCCCGTTGCTATATTAGTCAATCCAGGTGATGAAGACTCAGCTAAACAATTATGCAATGGCCATAATATTGAAATTATCTCTTTACCAATTAACGATTCATGGACCCGCGATACAGGTGCTACCTTTTTAATTAATAATGCAAAGCAACTTGCCGGAGTGGATTGGATACATAATGCTTGGGGTGGTAATTACGCTGATTGTTCTTTAGATAATTTAATAGCTGCTGAACTAATAAAATATACTGGTGCTCAATATTTCCATGCCCCATTGGTCATGGAAGGAGGTTCCTTTCATGTGGATGGTGAGGGCACTATATTAACAAGTAAAGAGTGTTTATTAAATACCAATAGAAACCCTCATTTAACTCAGCAGGAAATCGAGCAATACCTTTTGAATTACCTGGGAGCCGAGCACATTATTTGGCTGAATATGGGATTGATAGGTGATGAAACAGATGGTCATGTTGATGAAATAGCAACATTTATTGCTCCTGGAAAGGTATTGTGCCTTATTAGCAATGATAAGGATGATCCCAATTATCATCGCTTACAAGAGAATTTTGAAATTCTTAAATCAGCTAGGGACGCCAGAGGACGTGCACTTGATGTGTATACTGTTGAACAACCTCCAGCTACTTACCTTGATGGGGAAAGGCTCACACTCTCGTATATCAATTTTTACATGGCTAATCAAGGCATTGTGATGCCTGCTTTTGGATATGAGTCTTTTGATAGATTAGCTTATCAGCTATTTGTACAAATATTTCCAGGATATCAAATTACACAAATCGATGCGCTCGATGTGTTTTCTGGTGGCGGCGGTATACACTGTATTACTCAACAGCAACCTAAATCCATTGGTATTGCAGGATAATAATGCAGCTTTCAATGAGGAAGACAATACCACTTCTGAAATGAGAAATTTCTTACATATCACTGCTCATTATACTCAATGACATAAACCACCAATTGGTTATACTAAAAACATATAGGGATGACATGGACATGTCTGACAGGAAGTCAACAAAGGGACCAGTACAAAGGATGTACTTCGCTGCAAGGATGCAGCACTTATTAGCTAAATTGGTAGTGTGCCAATGAACCTTTTCTTTTAAGCAACAAAATCAAGTCTTTTTTTTATCTCATTATCTAAACAGTAAAATCAATTTAATAATTGACTAAGCCTTGCTGTGAGTTAGAGGAGTGTTTGTCACCAGTGGAACAGTAGTCTCTCTAACTCATTAGGAACATTTTTTTAAATATCAATGTTTTCCGCATCTAAAGCATTCGTTTCAATAAACTCTCTTCTTGGCTCTACATTGTCACCCATTAAGGTGGTAAAGATTTCATCTGCAGCTACTGCATCTTCAATACTCACTTGCAGCATTCTTCTTACATCGGGATCCATGGTTGTTTCCCATAACTGCTCAGGGTTCATCTCTCCAAGACCTTTATAGCGTTGTATGGTTTGTCCTTTTTTTGCTTCATCCATCAGCCAATTAAGTACTTGTTCAAAATTTTCCACTGGTAAAGATTTATCCCCACGTTGAATATAAGCTCCTTCTTCTATTAAATTCGACAATTTATGTCCTAAATCAACCATTTCTTTGTAATCTTTAGACAAGAAAAATTCAACCTGCATAGGAATATAATTTTCCAGGCCATGCTGATACACTGTAATTTTTGGGTTGTATTGATTGCTTTCTGTTAGTTTTTGGATATCTACTTTGTATTGTTCTGTCTTACTGTCTACTTGTTGCAAGCTCAAGTGTAATTGTCTGCACCAGTTTTCAATTTTTGACTGATTGTTAAAATCTTCTTGATGTAGCATTGGCATATAAGCTACTCGTTTGAGTATATCGCTGGGGTATCTTCTCTTGTACCGCTTTATAATCTTCTCAACTCGCCTGAAGTGCTGAACCAATTCTTCCAGCGATTTGGCTGATATGGGCGGAGCCTCTCTAGCAGGATAAAATATTGCTCCATCCAGAGCGCATTGAGTTAAATAGTCAAACAAGGCTTCATCGTCTTTAACATATTGCTCCTGCTTTCCACGCTTTACCTTGTACAAAGGCGGTTGTGCTATATAAATATAACCTCTCTCCAATAGCTCTCTTGTTTGCCTATAGAAAAAGGTAAGAAGTAAAGTTCTTATATGAGACCCATCCACATCAGCATCTGTCATAATGATAATTCTATGATAACGTACTTTGTCTGGATCATATTCATCAGGACCAATTCCACAGCCAAGTGCAGTAATCAAAGTGGCTACTTCTTGAGAAGAGAGCATCTTATCAAACCGGGCTTTTTCAACATTAAGAATCTTACCTTTGAGGGGTAAAATGGCCTGAAATTTCCTGTCTCGTGCTTGTTTTGCTGAGCCTCCTGCGGAATCACCCTCAACCAAATACAACTCGGAAAGTGATGGGTCCTTTTCCTGGCAATCAGCTAATTTACCTGGTAATCCGGCAATATCCAGAGCCCCTTTACGTCTAGTCATTTCACGGGCGCGCCGCGCTGCCTCTCTGGCTCTTGCGGCATCAATAATTTTTGCTACGATAGCTTTTGCTGCAGTGGGATTTTCCAAGAGAAAATCATTAAATTTTTCTGCAACACAAGACTCTACTGCTGGTTTTACTTCAGATGAAACCAGCTTATCTTTAGTTTGCGATGAAAACTTGGGATCTGGTACTTTTACAGAAAGAACAGCTGTTAGTCCTTCACGAGCATCATCACCTGTTGGCGATACCTTTGCTTTTTTAGCATACCCTTCGTTTTCTATGTAATTATTCAAGGTACGAGTTAGTGCTGCTCTGAAACCAGCCATATGTGTTCCACCATCCCTTTGAGGGATGTTGTTAGTAAAGCAAAATATAGTTTCTTGATAGCCATCATTCCACTGCATTGCCAGTTCAATAACGATGCCATCTTTTTCTGATGTCATTGAGAAAACCACAGGGTGAACTGGTGTTTTATTTTTATTTAAGTGTTCCACAAAAGCCTTGATGCCGCCTTCGTAGTGAAACGTATCTTTTTTTTGTGTTCTTTCATCAAATAAATGGATGCAAACACCTGAATTTAGGTAAGATAATTCCCGTAATCTTTTGGCTAGAATATCGTAATGGAATTCTATATTAGAAAAAGTTTCTGCGCTTGGCTTAAACCAGATTTGTGTGCCAGTTGAGTTGGCTTCTCCAGTTTCAGCGATAGGAGCTTCAGGAACGCCATGCCTGTAGTGTTGTTCATAGACTTTTCCATGTCTACGCACTAGCAAATGCAATTCTTCTGAAAGAGCATTCACTACAGATACACCCACTCCATGTAGCCCCCCAGATACCTTGTAGGAATTATCATCAAATTTACCTCCAGCATGTAGGACTGTCATGATGACTTCGGCTGCTGATTTGCCTTCTTCTTTATGAATATCTACAGGAATACCACGGCCATCGTCCTTAACTGTAATTGACTCATCGCTATGGATGGTAACAAAAATTTCCTTGCAATATCCTGCCAGAGACTCATCTATTGAATTATCTACAACCTCAAAAACCATGTGATGCAAACCGGTTCCATCATCTGTATCCCCAATATACATGCCTGGTCTTTTTCTTACCGCATCTAAACCTTTTAAGACTTTAATATTATTTGAATCATAACTGGCGTCTACGCTCATCAGCTGTCCTCTTGCCGTATTATGGTATTAAAATGAATATATTATATCATCTTTTATATTTGGTTTATATCTTAGTAGAGAACTTTACGCTTGAGCCGTCTAAATTGTTGGCTTTAATTTCATGAATACCGTTTTGTCTATTTGACTTCTACATCAATACATTTCAACATCTCTTTAGTCTTGTATTATATTTTCATCTTTATAATTTTATTTGTGTTCCACGTGAAACATTTTATATTTATAAAATGTTAATTTCACCACAGTTTACTTGCAATAAACTTGTGTCAGTTGGTAGGGTGTGCAAATTGTTATTGTTTAAATTCGTTATAACAAACTGCCCTCGTTGCTGCGTCAGATATTTAATCAAATTTTTCTGGTGATACTCGTCCAGCTCAGCAGCCAAATCATCAATAAGGTACAAGCAGTCTTTATCGAGCAACTGGCCTTGAGCCAGCTTAAGTGAGATTAGAATTATTTTTTGTTGTCCACGAGAGAGCGTATGCTTCACTCTGTGTTGATCAGCAGTAATTATCAAATCAGCTTGGTGTGCGCCCAATTGGGTATATAATCTATTTCTATCATTTTCAAACGATTTAAGAAGTAATTCATTCAAACTTTGTCCTGTATTCTTTCTATCCCAACCTTTGTAATAATATATTGTACAGGATATGTTAGTTAACTCACTTAACACTTGGTAGAATTTAGGTTGCCATTGCAAAAAGTAATCATTCCGAAATTTATCCAGTTGATTTGCCAATTGACATAGTTGTTGATCCCAAGGAATAAAATGTTCGAAGGTCGCCCTGGATTTTAATAAGGCATTTCTTTGACTAAGAGTGCGCTTATATTCTTTCCAAATCTTCAAATAATCATGTTTCACGTGAAACAATCCCCAATCAAGCAAACTTCTCCGTACCGAAGGACCTGCATCAATAATTTGAAAAATATCTGAGTAAATAACTTGACATGGAAGCGCATAGGCTAGTTGACTTGTAGTACAGCAAAAATGATTATTTAATTTAATTTGTATGCCATCCGTTAAAGATTTCTGAACACTAATGGTACTTTCATCGTGAGCACGGGCAAAAACATTTAGTTGGTTTTGTCCATAAGAAATAATTGGTGCCACTTCACGAGACCGAAAAGAGTGACCACAACTCAACATATAAAGAGCTTCTAATAGTGAGGTTTTACCACTGCCATTAGGTCCTGTAATGCAATTAAAATGGGAATTTAGGATTAAATTAGTCGAAGATATATTCCGAAAATTATGAATTCTTACTTCAGATAAAATCATATTTTCATAGGCATAATGATGTATTGATAATTATCATTGACTAATGACTCAATTAGAATACTACTGTCTGTAGTAGACATTGATAACTTAATTTGCCCTTCAGAAAAGTGACTTAAAACATCCAGCAAATAAGTAGCATTAAGTCCTATTTTAAGTTCATCGCCTTGTGTTTCAGCGTTCAATGTTTCTATTGCCTCTTCTTGCTCATTATTATTAGCAATTAAAGTTAACTGACCTGGTTGCAAATGCAACAATACAGCCTTTGACTTTTCATGAGCTAAAATGACAATACGAGACAGAGCACGCTTGAGCGTGGCGCAATCAATAATAATATGTTTATCCTGTTCTCTTGGTATGGCTTTAGTATAGGGAGGAAAACGTGCTTCAATTAATTTGGACAAAAATACAAATTGGTTAGTAATCAATTTTATATGGGATTTGCCTGCTGCCAACAAAACTTGATCATCATTAATACAGTTCAACAATCTTAATAATTCTTGTACTCCTTTTTTGGGTAAAAGTAATTTTGCTTGAGCAATACTATTACAAGAATATCGAGATATAGCCATTCTGTGTCCATCAGTGGCAACTGCAGAAATAAGATTACTGTCAAACTCAAGCAATAAACCATTCAAAAATATACGAACATCCTGTTGAGACATAGCAAAATGAGTAGATTGCAATAACTGCAATAAAACCAGACGAGGGATAGTTAACTCAACATCATTGCACTCATCCTCGCTGGTTGGATAATTTTCAGAAGGCAAAGTAGCCAGTTTAAATGTACTTCGATTTTGTTTTATCGTCACTAAAGATTTATCAAAAACAATAGATGGACTAGTGTTTTCATCCAATGAGCGGATAATATCAATAAATTTCTTGGCTGGTACGGTAATAGAACCACTAGTCTGTTTGGAATCACATGCCACCTGTGCGGATATTTCAATTTCCAAATCTGTGGCAGTAATAAATAAAAGTCCATCCGATAATTTTAATAAAAAATGGGATAAAATAGCTAAAGACTGCTTCTTATCGACAGCTCCGGAAACAGTAAGCAAAGGGGTAATAAGCTCTTCTTTTTTAATGGTTAGCTCAAACAAGATAGACTCCGTATCAAGAAGATAATATTCGCATTAAATTCTTATAATCTTCAGCAAAATCGCTATCATCCTGGATTAATTCCTTAACTTTTCTACAGGCGTGTATGACTGTCGTATGATCCTTACCACCAAAATGATCGCCGATTTCAGGTAAACTATGGTTGGTCAATTCCTTGCTCAAGGCCATCGCCATTTGCCTTGGTCTTGCTATAGAACGACTTCTACGTTTGGAAAGTAAATCAGCAACTTTTACTTTATAATATTCAGCAACCGTTTTTTGAATATTTTCTATTGTAACTAACTTATCTTGCAAAGCGAGAAGGTCACGCAAGGCTTCATGTACAAATTCAATAGTTATTGGCTTTCCAGTAAAATGAGCATTAGCTATAACTCGTCGCAAAGCGCCTTCAAGCTCTCTGACATTGGAACGAATACGTTTGGCTATAAAAAAGGCTACTTCATAAGGCAACTCAATATTGGATTGCTCTGCTTTACTAACCAATATAGCCACACGAGTTTCTAATTCTGGAGGTTCCACTGCTACTGTCAACCCCCATCCAAATCGGGATTTTAAACGCTCCTCCATCCCCTCTATTTCTTTAGGATATCGATCACTAGTCAATATAATTTGTTGCTGGCCTTCCAGTAAGGCGTTAAAAGTATGAAAAAACTCCTCTTGTGACCTATCCTTTCCGGCAAAAAACTGAATATCATCAATAAGTAAAGCATTTAAAGAACGATAAAAACGTTTAAACTCATTAATAGAATTGGTTTGCAATGCTTTAACCATATCGGCTACAAAACGCTCTGAATGCAAATACAAAACTTTTGCTTCAGGATTATTCTTTAGAATACTATTACCAATAGCATGCATTAAATGTGTTTTACCTAGACCTACTCCTCCATAAATAAATAAAGGATTATAAGCATCCCCTGGACGTTCAGCTACCTGCATAGAAGCAGCTCTGGCCAGCTGATTTGAATTTCCCTCGACAAAGCTATCAAAAACAAATTTTTTATTTAAGTGACTACTCTTGTAGTCAACTGCTTTTTTGGAAGTAGATTTTAGCGGTGCTATACTAGAGGATGTAACAATTGGTTCAGCAGGGGCCTCAACAGTGTCTACAGGCTTACTACCCACTTCAATAGAAATAACTTTGATATCATCACCAGAAAATTGTTTAATCAACTCTTCAATACGGGAAAAAAAATGTTTTCTAACCCAATCAACAACGAAACGATTAGGTGCTAATAAGACTAAACGTTGCTCGTCAGTGTATGCTTGTAAAGGACGCAACCAGGTATTAAATTGCTGAGCAGAAAATTCATCTTGCAACAAACCTAAACATTTTTGCCAAGCAGTAGTTGACAC